>NZ_JBITCO010000039.1:0-5645 GCF_044453265.1 Kitasatospora sp. NPDC051705
GTTCGAAGAGGGTGCGGGTGGTGGTGAGGGCGGTGGCGAGGTCGGTGAGGTCGCGGTCCTCGGGGAGGTGGTCGGTGAGGTCGCTCAGTCGGGAGACGAGTTCACCCAGGGCGTCGGTGTCGCGGGCGGAGACGACGAGCGGGACCACGGGCGGGGTGGGTTCCTCGGCGGGGGCCGGCTTGGTCTCGACGGGCGCGGGGGCCTGTTCCAGCACCACGTGACAGTTCGTCCCACCCATGCCGAAGGAGGACACACCCGCGCGGCGCGGGCCCTCCGATCCCGGCCAGGCAGTGGGCTCCCGCACAATCCGGAGGTTCAGGTCGGTGAACGGGATCGCGGGGTTCGGCCGCTCGAAGTTCAGGCTCGCCGGGAGCTCATCGTGCTCGATGCTCAGTGCGGCCTTGATCAGCCCGGTGATGCCCGCCGCACCCTCCAGGTGGCCCACGTTGGTCTTCGCGGACCCGACGAGCAGGGGGCCCTCACGCCGCTCCGCCGGGCCGAAGGCCGCGCCGAGCGCGGCTGCCTCGATCGGGTCCCCGACCGGCGTGCCGGTGCCGTGCAGTTCGACGTAGGCCACGGTGGACGGATCGACCCCGGACCGCTGGTAGGCCTGCCGCAGGACCTCCTCCTGCGCGTCGGCCGACGGCCTGGTCAGGCCCTCGCCGGCCCCGTCGCTGTTGACGGCGGAGCCGCGGATTACGCAGTGCACGTGGTCGCCGTCCGCCAGCGCCCGGGACAGGTGCTTGAGCAGGACCAGCCCGCCGCCCTCGCCGCGGACCAGCCCGTTGGCGCGCTCGTCGAAGGTATAGCAGCGCCCGTCCGGGGACAGGCCGCCGAACCGGACCATGGCGAGGGCGCTCTCCGGGGAGAGGTTGAGGTGGACGCCGCCGGCGAACGCGACCTCGCACTCGCCGGAGCGCAGGCTCTCGATCGCGAGGTGCACCGCCACCAGCGAGGACGCCTGCGCCGCGTCGACGGTCATGCTCGGACCGTGCAGATCGAGGTGGTAGGAGAGCCGGTTGGCGATCAGGCCGCGCTCCACACCCGTCATCGTGTGCTGGGTGATGAGCGCGGGGCCGCCCCGGAGCACCAGCGCCGCGTGGTCCCCGGAGATCGCGCCGACGAAGACACCTGTCCGGCTCCGCCCTAGGTCCGCCGGGGTGAGCCGGGCGGCCTCCAGCGCCTCCCACCCGAGTTCGAGGGCCAGGCGCTGCTGCGGGTCCATCATCTCCGCCTCGCGCGGCGAGATGCCGAAGAACGAGGCGTCGAAGTGGTCCACGTCCTCGACGAAGCCGCCGAGCCGAGCACCGATCCGGGCGAGGTCCTCTGCCCACGGGCCCCAGCGGCCCTCGGGTACCTCGGTGATCCCGTGCCGCTGTTCGCGGAGCATCCGCCAGAACGCCTGCGGGTCCCCGGCCTGCGCGAGGCGGCAGGACATCCCGATCACGGCGATCGGCTCCGGAACGGTGGCGTCCTGGATGGCGTTGGTGCTGTCGGACTCATGCATCGGCGTCAACTACCTCAATCCGTCTGATCAGGCGCCCGACGGTGCGGCGTCGGTGGTGGGGGAGTCGGCCAGGCGCAGGTGCTCCGCCAGCCGATGGGGAGTCGGGTACTCGAAGACGTCCGCGAGCCGGACCCGCCGGCCCGTCTCCATCTCGATCCGCTGGACCAGCTGCGCGCCCAGCAGGGAGTGGCCGCCGCTGGCGAAGAAGTTCGCCCGGTCGTCGACGTCGTCGCGGCCGAGCAGCTCGCGCCAGAGTGAGACCAGGAGAGTCAGCAGCTCGTCGTCGGAGCCGAAGTCCGTCCCGGCCGCGGTGCCGGCGGTGCGGCGCTCCTCGGCGAGGCGGGTCAGCGCCGGGTAGTCGATCTTGTCGTTGCCAGTGGTGGGCAGGACGTCCACGAAGACGAACTCACTGGGGACGGCGGCGCGCGGCAGCCTGGCCCGGGCCTGCTCCCACAGCTGGTCAACCATGTCGGGCTTGTCCGGCCCGTCGACGAAGGCGACCAGCACGCCGTCCTCGTTGGGGTCGCCGGCCACGACCACCGCGACGGTGCGCACGTCCTCGTGGGCGAGCAGCACCGACTCGACCTCAGCCAGCTCGATCCGGTTGCCGCGCAGCTTGACCTGGCGGTCGGTGCGACCGATCACCTGGAGCCTCCCGTCGGGCAGCCAGCGCGCCAGGTCGCCGGTGCGGTAGTGGCGCCCGTACCGGTCGTCGTGGCGGAACCGGTCCGCCGTCAGCTCCGGTCGGTCGTGGTAGCCGAGCGCGACGCCCGCGCCCGCGAGGCACAGCTCGCCGGTGACCCCGACCGGCAGCTCGTGGCCGTCCGGGTCGATGACGAAGGCGGTGGTGTTGGCGATCGGGCGGCCGACGGTGACCGTGGCGTGGCCGTCCGGTTCGATCCGCCCGGCCGCGGACCAGATGGTGGTCTCGGTGGGACCGTAGACGTTCCACACCTCGCCGGCCGCCTGCCCGAGCCGGCGGGCCAGTTCCTCTGGCATCGGCTCCCCACCGCAGAGCACCCGGCACCCGGAGAGCGCGGGAGCGGCGTCTTGGACGACCATCCGCCAGGTGGTTGGGGTGGCTTGGACGATGCCGACCCGGTGCTGGAGGATCGTGTCGGCGAGGACGTGGCCGTCGGTGCGTGCATGGTCCGGCGCCACCACGACTCGGCCTCCGCTGAGCAGGGGCAGGAAGAGTTCGAGCGCGGAGATGTCGAAGGAGAAGGTGGTCAGCCACAGCAGGGCGTCCTCGGAGGTCACCGCGAGCTGGCCGGCGAAGTGGGTCACCAGGTTCGCCAGGCTGCGGTGGCTGATCCGGGTGCCCTTGGGGCGTCCGGTCGAGCCCGAGGTGTAGATCAGGTAGGCGCAGGAGTCCGGCTCCGGCAGTTCGTCACCCGGAGCGGCGGCGACCGCCTCCCCGGCCGGCGTGACCGGTGCAGCCAGCGGTAGGACCGCGGCTGCCGCGCCGTTCGGT
This sequence comes from Kitasatospora sp. NPDC051705, assembly GCF_044453265.1. Classification (NCBI taxonomy): domain Bacteria; kingdom Bacillati; phylum Actinomycetota; class Actinomycetes; order Kitasatosporales; family Streptomycetaceae; genus Kitasatospora; species Kitasatospora sp. NPDC051705. Next base: position 2,982 of record NZ_JBITCO010000039.1, read on the forward strand.
ACCAGCGCGGGGTCGTCGGCCAGCACGACGCGCGCGCCGGAATCCGTGAGCTGGTAGCGGAGCCGGTCCTGTGGGTGGCCGGGGTCGAGCGGCAGGTAGGCGGCGCCGGCCAGCCAGGTGCCGAGCGCTGCCGCGGCCAGGTCGGGGCCGCGCTGTCCGAGCAGCGCGACGACGTCGCCCGGACCGACCCCGGTGGTGCGCAGGGACCGCGCGGTGTCGCGGGCCGCCGCCAGCAGCGCGCGGTAGGAGGTCTGCCCCAGGTCGTCCTCCACGGCGGTTCGCTCGGGCGTGGCGGCCGTCCGCTCCAGGACGCCTTCGAGCACCGTGGTGGGGCGCACCGGGCAGACGGTGTCGTTGGCCGAGGCGACGGCCTCGCGGTCCGGCGCGCTGAACAGGTCCAGCCCGCCGACCGCCGCGGTGGGGTCGGCGCCGACCGCGAGGAGCAACTGCTCGTACCGGCGCAGCAGCGCCTCCACGTCGCCCCGGTCGAACGCCTCGACGCAGTACGCCGCCCGCACACCGATGGAGTCCGGCGAGGACAGCACGAAGAATTCGAGGTCGAACTTGCTGTAGCCGTTCTCCACGAGGACCGGCCGGGCCGCCATGCCGTCGATCTCGAAGGGCGGCAGGCCCTCCCCCGGAACGTAGTTGAAGACGTACCGGAACAGCGGGTTGTGCCAGGACGAACCGGTGCGCGGGATGTCCTCCAGCAGCCGGTCGATGGCCACGTCGAGCCTGGCGATGGTGCCCATGAACACCGAACGGACCTGCTTGACCAGGGCGTCGAAGCCGTTCGCCGGATCGACGGCGCACCGCAGCGGCAGGACGTTGACGTGGTAGCCGATCGCGCCCTGATAACGGGTGCCGCGGGTGCTCACCGGTGAGCCGACGATGATGTCCGGCCCGGCGCCGTGCCGGGCCAGCAGCAGGTAGTAGGCGGCCAGCAGGATGACGGCCTCCGGCGCGCGGAGCTCCTTCTGCAGCCTGCGGGTGGTCTCGCGGGCCTGCTCCGAGAGGTGGTGGAGCACCTGGTCCCCGCGCAGGGACGGGTCGGCGACCTCCGGTTCGCCGACCCACATGCCCAGCCCGTTCGGATCGAATCCGCGCAGGTGGTCCCGCCAGAAGCCGAGGCTGGCCTCGGTCGGCTGCGGCTCGGGCAGCGCCGGCCGGGTCTCCAGCAGCCCGGCCCGCGGGAGGCCGCCCGTCGCGAGGTCGTTGTAGACCTCGACCAGCTCCGTCAGCAGGACGGCACCGGAGATGGTGTCGAAGACCAGGTGGTGGACGGCGATGCAGACGTGGTCCCGCTGCGGGCCGCTTAACCGCAGGGCCCGTACGAGCAGGCGGCCGTCGAGCCCGAAGGGGCGGGCCACGAAGGCGGCGAGGAGCTCCTCGGCCTCCTGGTCGGAGCCGGTGGCCGACTCGACCACCACTTCGGCGCTCGGCAGGACCGTCCTCGTCAGCGCAGTGCCGGTGGCGTGGAAGACCGTCCGCAGCGCCTCATGACGGCGGACCAGCAGCGTCATGGACTCCTGGAGGACGTCGGGGCGGATCCGTCCGTCGACCTCGAAGGCGAGCGAGAGGTGGTTGACGGCACTGCCCGGAACCACCTGTTCGAGCAGCCACAGCGCCGACTCCTTGCGGTCTGCGGGGAGGGCGGTCACGAGAGCTCCAACAGCAGGTCGTTGACCACCGACGCGACCTCGTCCGAGCGCAGCAGCTCGGCGTGCTCGACCTGGACCCGGATCTCGCGGGAGACCAACTCGTGTTCGCTGCCGGGCAGATGGGCCCGGATACCGTTGAGGCCGCTGGTCGGGCTGATCGAGGTGATCGCGACCGCCGAGGACCAGCGGGCCAGGGCGTCGTACCGGCCGGCGGCGGACAAGTAGGTCATGAACGAGGAGAAGGTCGCGAAGAGCTCGGTCCGACGAATCTCGTCCAGGCCGGCCCGGGCGAACGCGACCTCGCCTGTCTGTCGGAACAGGTCCACGAGGCGCTCACACAGGGTGCCCAGGTCGGTCGTGCCCGACTCGGCGATCCGCCCGGCCTCCTGGGCCGCAGTGATCTCCTCGTCGGTGGCCACCGACCGCATGAACTCCATGACCTTGTGGAACTGCCAGAAAAGCGTCGGGCCCGTGGACGGCTCGGGATCGAAGAGCACGACGAGGGGGCTGCGCTCCTGCGTCCGCGCGACCCGGGCGGCCAGCTCGGCCGCATACACGCCGCCCACGCAGTATCCGAACACCGCTCGCACCTCCGGCAGTTGGGCGCCGAGGCCCTGGTGCCACCGGTCGAGGTAGGACTCGCCTGTCATGCCGGTCTCGGTGCCGGCGGCTGGCGGGAGGCTCTCCCAGAGGCTCGCGCCGGTCTTCAACATCGGCGCGAGGTCGGTGAAGCGGGCCTCCGGCCGCCCGGTCACGTCGAAGTCGACGGCGAGGACCACCTCCGGGCGGTCTCCTGCGGACAGGACTTTCCAAGCGTCGTGCTGCGGCATGCGACTTCTCCTGAGCGGAAGCTGAAAGGCTGAAGTAAGGAATCAGGGCACCCGTGGGGGGGGGGGGGGGGGGCCCCCCCCGGCCCGCCCCCCCCGCCCCGGTTAGAGCTGCGACTTTCGAAAGAGACCACCCCGGGGGCGGCCGATCAGGGGGGGGCGGGGGGGGCCCGAGG
>NZ_JBITCO010000039.1:5655-62920 GCF_044453265.1 Kitasatospora sp. NPDC051705
ACCGGGTGGGGGGGGTCCTCTACACATCCGAGCTCGGCATAATTATCTGATTATATTACTCTACCCGGCCCCGGGGGGGCGGGGGGGGGGCCCCCCCCGCCCCCGCCCCACGAGCGGGACGGGTCAGCTGACGATGTCGAAGTCGACCCATCCGGTGGCGACCGTGACCGGGGGGAGGAAGGTCGCGCCGGGGTTCTCCGGGTCGAAGGTGCCGCTGTGCCGGTGCACCATCAGCGTTCCGTCCTGGTGCAGGGCCAGCAGGTCCGGGCGGCCGTCGCCGGTGATGTCGGTGATGTCGATCACGGACACGTCGTTCCACCCCGCGCCGAGCCGGTGCCAGGCACCGTGGCCGAGCGGCTCGGCGGACGCGCCCTTGCCGCCCGCGTAGACCTCGTAGCAGGAGAGCGTGCCGTCGGAGTGCCGCACCAGCAGGTCCGGTTCCCCGCTGCCGGTGATGTCGGCGAGGCCCACCGGCAGGTCGGTCTCCGCGATGACGGCGAAGTCCTGCGGGGGCGCGAAAGTCTCGCCGCCGTCGACCTTGCCGCTGTGCAGGATCCGGTGGATCTCCCCGGTGCCCTGCACACGTCCGATGATGTCGACCGTCCTGGTGCCGGTGAGGTCGCCCAGGGCGATGGTGTCGTAGGTGCGCTCCGGGGGCTTCCCACCGACGTGGATGGGCTCGCCCAGGGTGTCGAGGCCGTTGAGTCCGCCCTGGTTGAGGAAGATCAGGCAGCGGTCGTCATTGCTGATGCAGACGATGTCGGCGGTTCCGTCTCCGGTCAGGTCACCGGCGCACAGCCACAGGTGTGAGCCGAAGCCGGTGCCGATCAGCACCGGAGCGCCGTACGTCTCCATGCCCTTGAACTCTCCGCCGTGCGGAAAGACGAACAGCTCTCCCGTCCCGGCGTTCCGGACGAGGAGGTCCTGCCGTCCGTCGCCGTTGAAGGAACCGGACCTGAATACGGCCGGAACGAAGCTCAGTGTGCCCATTCTTAATTCCCCGGGGAATGCGGAGCCGACTCGGTGTTTTCGGAATCGAACGTAACCAGCGGCGCTGCCGGGGTGAACCCCAGGAAGTGCCCGCTGCCTGGCCCCTGCCCGACATCTGGGGCTGTCGCCGGCCGATCCCCTAGGACCCCAGGCCGAGTAGGGGTTGCTCCCACGCTGGGCCCCGAACAGGATTGCAGCGCACATTCCCATTCACACTGCGGTGTCTCGCCCGCGCGGTTCCACGGGAATCGCGTGCGACGAAAGGACGGCACATGGAAAGGCCCGGGGATCCGGTGACCGACGACCGAGAGCCGCACCGGCTCGCGGTACTCGGGGCCGGCGTCATGGGGACGAACATCACGACGCTGGCACTCGGCCACGGGGTGCCGGTGACCCTGATCGACGTCGATCAGGCCAGGCTCGGCGAGGCGTCCGAGCTGATCGCCCGACAGCTGCGAATGGCCCGGCTGATGAACGCTCTGCCGGAGGGTGTGGAGACCGGCGAGCTGCGCACCGGGGCCGCCGTCGAGGACGTCGTCGACGCGACCGCCGTGATCGAGGCCGTGACCGAGGACGCCGGCATCAAGGCCGAGGTGCTGGCCAAGGTCTCCGCAGTGGTCCGCCCGGGCACCCTGATCGTCTCCAACACCTCGTCGATCCCGATCGACGAGCTGGCCGCGTCGGTTCCGGACCCGGGACGCCTCGTCGGCGTCCACTTCATGAACCCGACGTACCTGATCCCGACGGTCGAGGTCATCCGCGGCCCGCGTACCGCGGACTCCGCGATGGCGGCGGTCACCGCCTTGCTGACGGCCGTCGAACGGCGGCCGATCGAGGTGAACGACGGGCCGGGCTTCGTCACCAGCCGCATCCTGCACCGGATGATCAACGACGCGGTCCGGGTCGTCGAGGAGGGCCGGGCGAGCGCGGAGTCGGTCGACGCCCTGATGCAGGGCTGTCTGGGGCACCGGACCGGGCCGCTGCGGACGGCCGATCTGATCGGCCTGGACAATCTCGCGGATTCGCTGCGGGTGTTGCACGAACGCACAGGTGATGAGGGGTTCCGCCCCGCGGAGCTGCTGGTGTGCATGGTTTCCGAAGGCAAGCTCGGCCGCAAGAACGGCCGGGGTTTCTACGAGTACGGGGAGGCGTCGTGACGATCGCGGCCGATGGTAAGTCCGAGCTGGGAGCGCAGCCGCAGGGCGGTGTCGAGCACCAGGTGCTGGAGTTCCTGCTGACCCGCACCAAGACCGCGTGGAAGGCGGACCAGGACCTGTTCGCGTCCGGGACGGTGTCCTCGCTCTTTGCGATGGAACTGGTGGTCCTCCTGGAGAAGGAGTTCGGCGTCACCATTGGCGGGGCGGACCTGCGGCTGGACAACTTCCGTACAGTGAACAACATGGTCGCCTTGGTGGCTCGGCTGCACGAGGAGAAGGCCGGGGCGCGTGGTGAGTGACCGTCTCGCTGAGGCCTGCGCCCTGGCGACTGCGGCCGTCGGCGACCAGGCCGACGACTGGGACCGCGCGGGTGTGATCCCGGTCGATCTGGTGCGCGAGCTCGGCACCAAGGGGCTGCTCTGCGCCCAAGTCCCGAACGAGTACGGTGGCCTGGGCTTCAGCAGCCTGGACAACGGCGAGTTCACCGCTCACGTGGGCAGCCTGTGCTCCTCTTTGCGCAGCCTGATGACCTCGCAGGGGATGGCGGCCTGGACGCTGCAGCGCCTCGGCGGACGGGAGCACCGAAAGGCCTTCCTGCCGAGGCTGACCAGCGGTGAGCTGGCGGCGGTGGCGTTCAGCGAGCCGGACGCCGGCAGCGACTTGTCGGCGATGACCACCACCATCACCCCCAGCGGCGACTCCATCGTGATCGACGGGCGGAAGACGTGGATCACCGCTGCGGCCTACGCGGATCTGCTGGTGGTGTTCGGGCAGCACCCCGATGGGGCCGCCGCGGTGGTCGTTCCCGCCGACGCCCCGGGGGTGCGGATCGAACGCGTGCCCGACCCGCTCGGCTGCCGCGCGGCCGGCCACGCCGAGGTGGTGCTGGACTCGGTCCGTGTCCCGGCCGACCACATGCTGCCGAGCGCGGGCCAGCCCGTCGCGCTGCTGGTTACCTCCGCCCTGGCGTACGGCCGGATGTCCGTGGCGTGGGGCTGCACCGGGATTCTGCGGGCATGCCTTGCGGCCACGGCCCGTCACGCGCGCACCCGCCGGCAGTTCGGCCGTCCGATCGCCGAGCACCAGCTGGTGATGCGTCACCTTGCCGAACTGGTCGTCGCCGAGCAGACCGCGGCCCGGGCGTGCGAGCACGCCAGCCGCTGCTGGGACGAGGGCTCGCCGGACGTGGTGATGGCGACCGTGCTGGCGAAGCACGTCGGCGCGACCAATGCGACCAGGGGAGCGGCCGAGGCCGTTCAGGTGCTGGCCTCCGCCGGGGCGCGGGACGGCGGCGTGGTCGCCCGGGCATACCGCGACGCGAAGCTGATGGAGATCATCGAGGGCAGCAGCGAGATCTGCCAACTGATGCTAGCCCAAGGCGCGTTGGCGACCTGGGGATGAGGAAGGACGGGATCGTGTCGGAACAGCACTCCGAGCCTGCGGCTCTGGTGAAGTGCCTGGTCTGGGACCTGGACAACACGCTCTGGCAGGGCACGCTCTCCGAGGACGAGGAGGTCGTCCTGCCGGAGTCCGTGCGGGAGGTCATCCTCGCGCTGGACGCCCGGGGCATCCTCCAGGCAGTGGCCAGCAAGAACGACCACGACCACGCGTGGGGCAGGCTGGAGAAGCTGGGCATCAGCGAGTACTTCGTCCTGCCGCACATCGGCTGGGGTCCGAAGTCCGAGTCGGTGCGGTCGATCGCGGACCAGCTCAACTTCGCTCCCAGGACGATCGCGTTCATCGACGACCAGCCCGCCGAGCGGGCCGAGGTCGCCTACCACCTTCCGGACGTGCGGTGTTACTCCGCCGACCAGGTGGAGGCGCTGCCGACGCTGCCCGAGTTCAGCCCGGTGGTTTCGACGGTGGACTCGCGCCGACGGCGCCAGATGTACCAGGCCGGCTTCCGCCGCGAGGCGGAGCGGGCCGAATTCACCGGCCCGGACGAGGACTTCCTCCGCTCGCTGGACCTGGTCATGACCATCGGGCGAGCCACCGACGAGGAGCTGACGCGGGTGGAGGAACTCACCCTGCGGACCAGCCAGATGAACGCGACCGGGGTGCACTACCCGGACGCGGCGCTGCGGGCCCTGATGTCCGACCCGCAGCACGAGGTCCTGGTCGTCGCGATGGCCGACCGCTTCGGCCCGCACGGCGCGGTCGGGGTGCTGCTGCTGGAGAAGCGGCCGGAGGTGTGGCACCTCAAGCTCCTCGCCACCTCCTGCCGGGTGGTCTCGTTCGGGGCGGGTGCCGCGATCCTGCGCTGGCTGATCGACCAGGCGGCATCGGCCGGGGTCCACCTGGCGGCGGACTTCCGCGCCACCGACCGGAACCGGATGATGGAGGTGGCGTACCGGTTCGCCGGCTTCACCGACCAGGCGTGCGCCTGCACGGCGGGCCTGCCCGCCGCGACCGGCGACGACATCCAGCGCCTGCACCTGGAACCAGCCCCGCAGGAGCCGCCGACCACGCTGCGGTTGTCGGCTCCGGCCCTCGCCGGCTGAGCACCGGCCCCCGGACGGCCGGACGCCGGCCACCACGCGGCCGCCGGGCCGTGGAACACACACCCCCGATGTGTTCCGCGCCCCGGCGGCCATTCCGTCGTCCGGCCCTCCTCCTGGCCAACCCACCCCGGTGCGGTCACTCAGGCCACGCCTGCCCGGTCGGGGCGGTCCACCCCTCCCTGACGGGCCGTACGGCCCGAGGTCTCGGCCGCAGGGGCGGCGGCCGAGGCCTCCGGTCCGTGGGCGCGCTCCTGCTCCAGGAAGGAGAGGAAGTCGTCGACCATGCGGCTGCCCAGGCGGACGAGGTCCCGCTGGTCCTGCTCGGGCCACGACGCGAACGCTTGCGACAGCCAGCTGAACACGACCGCCCGGTACCGGGTGCTGAGTTCGGCGCCCCGGGGCGTGAGCCCGATGAGCCGGGCGCGCCGGTCCTGCGGATCCACGACCCGCTCCACCAGGCCCTTGCGCTCCAGGCGCTGGACGTGGCGGGTGACGTGCGGGCCCTCGACCCGCATCTCGGCGGCGATCTCGCCGATCCGGCGCGGCTCGCCGGCGGACTGGAGGACGCCGAGAACCTGGAGAGCGGGCCGTTCCAGGGACACCTCCGCGAGCTGGGTCGCCCGCTCGTGCAGCCAGCCGCTGTTCAGGGCCGAGCCCAGCTGGGCGAGCTTGGGCGCGAGGGCGAACAGGCCTTCCACATCGTCGTCGCTCATGGCTCTTGCGTCCTTCCAGATAGATACCTAAGGTAGGTAATGAACTCGCAGGGGCCGCGCACTGCTCGCGGACTGCCTACCTCAGTTAGCTACTTTATCGAAAGGAGATCCGACATGTCTCGAACCACTCAACTGTCCACCGTGCCGAACTCGTCCCCGGCCGAAGGCTCGCCACCCCAGCGGCGGCAGGGGCTGGTCGTCCTCGCGCTGTCCATCGCCGCGTCCACTGCGTCGATCCAGCAGAGCGCGGTCATCCCGCTCCTCCCGCGGCTGCAGGAGTCCCTGCATGCGACCGTTACCTCCGTCGCTTGGGCCCTGACGGTGAGTCTGCTCTGCGGCGCAATCGCCACGCCGCTCTTCGGCCGGTTCGGCGACATGTACGGCCGGCGGAAGATGCTTCTGCTGACCCTCGGCTTACTGGTCGCCGGTTCGGCGGTCGGCGCTCTGTCGACCTCAATCGTCACCCTCATGATCGCCCGCGTGCTCCAGGGCATCTCGGCGGCGACCGTACCGCTGTCCATCGGAGCCGTCCGGGACCTGTTGCCACGCGAGAAGATGGCCACCGGGATCGGCATCCTCAGCGCCACCATGGGCATCGGCGTCGGCCTCGGAATGATCATCAGCGGTCTGATCGCCCAGTACACCAGTGGCTACCGACTGGTCTTCTGGATCATCGCGGGCCTCGCGGTCGTGGCTACCCTGCTCGTCGCCCTGGCCGTCCACGACGTCACCCCGCCGCCCGGCGGCCAGCCCGATGTCCCGGGCGCCGTTCTTCTCGGCGGCACCCTGGTGTGCATCCTGCTCGCTGTGAGCCAGGGCCGCTCGTGGGGCTGGACCTCCGGTGGGGTCGTAGGACTCCTGGTCGGTGCGGTGGTGCTCGGCGTGGCCTGGGTCATGGTCGAGCGACGGTCCGCCAGCCCGCTGGTCGACGTCGGCATGCTGACCCACCGCGGCACCATCGGGGCCAGCCTGGCCTCGTTCATGCTCGGCTTTGCGCTCTACGCAGGCTTCACGCTGCTCCCCAGCTTCGTCCAGACGCCGTCGAAGGCGGGCTACGGGTTCGGCGCCTCCGTCCTGATGGCCGGTGTCTACCTCTTGCCGACAACGCTGCTTCTGCTCGTCATCTCCTTGTACGCTGGCCAGCTGGTGCGTCGCACCTCGGCTGCCGCGATGGTCGCGACCGGTTCGGCGGTGGCCATGCTGTCCAATCTCTGGCTGATCATGCGCCATGGCCACCCGTACGACATCTACGTGGCCACCTCCCTGCTCGGTGTCGGCGTCGGCCTGTCCTTCTCCGCCCTCGGGACGATGGCCGTGGAGCACGTGGACCCGAACAAGACTGCCGTAGCCAGCGCAGTGAACAGCCTCGTCCGGCTGGTTGGTGGCGGGGTGGCCGCCGCCCTCACCTCTGCGATCCTGAGCTCGGACACCATTAAGGGCACCAAGGTTCCGAGCGTTCACGCCTACCAGGTCAGCTTCACCATCGCCGCGGTCTCGGTCGGCCTCGCGGCGCTTTGCGCCGGCTACTTCGGCTGGATGAACAAGCGGACGGTGGCACCGATCGCCGAGGAATAGCCACCAGTGCCCGGCTCCGGCCGGCGAACCGCCACCGAAGTCATCCAACGGGCCGTGGGGACACACGGCCCGTTGCCGGATGCGCGGGGCCGGGTGTGCCTGTTCGTGAGGTTGCCGAGGTCGTACAGAAAGGGATCAGGGCCATGTGGGGGCGGATTGCAGATTTTGCAGGTCGGGCCGTTGCCCGCGGGGCCGCGAGGGCGGGAGGCGGCTCATGGCGTGCGTCAGCGATTCCGTTCCTCCTGCGCCTTCGCGGGCTATGCGTTAGCGCACTGGGGTTCGCTGCCGCCTTGCCGTACAGCCGTCGACCGTCGGCCGACGGCCGCAGCTCGATCGACGGGGTCATCACCGGCGTCCACGGTACCCCGCTTGCAGAAGCCATGCTGACGGTGGTGGATCGCACTGGCCGGGAGCTGGCCAGGTCCAGGTCCGGGAGGCACGGCGGCTGTCGGCTCCCGGTGCCCGGCCCCGGGGACTACCTCGTGGTGGCCGCCGCTCCGGGCCACCAGCCGCGCGCACTGTCGGTAACTGTGGTCGAACGGCGCACCGAGCTTTCGCTCTGCCTGACCACGTCGTCGAGCATCGCCGGCATCGTGCAGGACGACACGCTGTGCATGCCATTGGCCGACGCCCTGGTCTTGCTCGTTGACGCCAGTGGTTCGGTGGTCGGCTCCCGGATGACCTCGGCGGATGGCGCGTACAGCTTGCCCAGTGTGCGGCCGGCCTCGTACACGTTGGCGGTGGCGCATCACCAGCACACGCCGGTGGCACGAGAGGTGATGGTCACCGCGGAGTGCCAGCCGACTGCGGTGGATGTGGCCCTGAGCTATCGGTTGTTGCAACTGGACGGTACGGCACGGGACCGGCACGGCGTCCCAGTGGTCGGCGCGCGAGTCACACTCACGGATCGCGGCCTGATCGCGCGCGAGGTGCACACTGACGCCGCCGGGCGTTACCACTTCCAGTCGCTCCCCATCGGACAGTACCGCCTGAGCGCTGTCGGTCCTCTGAGTGAGTGGGTCGAGCTCGAAGTGACGCTCCACAGGGATCGACACCGACTGGACCTGTGGCTCGATGGCCCCCAAGATCAGTTAGGGTATGAACCTTCTTGACAGGTTCGCGGTAGCGGTCTTGGATGGACGGGGCCGATCTGGTGGCCTGCCTCGCGCGAGGGTGATTCAGATTTGAAGATTTCGAAAAGGTTCGGCGAGAGTTGATCAGGGGGGACCTGGTGATGACAGCTACCGCTAGGCCTTCTGGCCGGGGCTACTCCGCGACGACCCTGGAACCAGCCCGAAGACTCGTGAACTTCATTCGACCTTGAATCGCCCATTCCGGAATGTAGACCAGTTTGACAAAGTTTCAGACGATTCATGCGGTGGTGCCTCGCCGGGAATCTCGTCCGGTTCGGGTGATAATCTGATCCAGTAGACACGTGGCGTTGAACCTCGGGGGGAGTTCATACGATGGAGTTACTGGAGCGCAAGACAGAGATTTCCGCCATTGATGGATGTCTTTCGCGCTGCCGACAAGGGAGCGGTCGGATTCTCTTGATCGAGGGGCTCGCCGCCACAGGGAGATCGGAGCTGCTGCGCGCCGCCGTCGCGAAGGCGCGGCAGGCCGAGTTCACGCTGCTGACCGCGTCCGCCTCGCGGCTGGCCCGGGACGTTCCACTCGGAGTTGTTCGGCAGCTGCTGGGAAGCGCGCCGCGTGCTGCGGAGCTGCACGTCCGCAGCCTCAGCCAGCGGATTAAGCAGCTCCAGGCTACTGTAACGAGAGGGCCGGGCGACGACGCCGGGCTGCTGGCGGACTTCATCGATCTGATGATGGAGCTGACCGAACGGGCGCCGCTACTGCTCGTGGTGGACGACCTGCACGAGGCCGACGGACTTTCTCTGCAGTATCTGCTGCACCTGGCCCCGAGAATCCAGTACAAGCCGGCACTGCTCGTGTTGAGTCAGCTTTCAGCCGCCTTGCCGGAGGACCAATTCTTCCAGACCGAACTCAAACGGCAGCCGCACTGCCAATTGGTACGGATTCGGCCGCTTTCCCGGTCCGGGGTGGCCAGGCTGCTGGCAACTCGGCTGCCGGCCGAGGATGCCATGCGATTTGCTCCCGATTTTCACGAGCTCAGCGGCGGAAACCCGCTGTTGGTCCGGGCTCTGCTGGAAGACAGTCACGCGGCGGCCGTCCCGCCGAGAGAGATGTCGGGATGGACCGGGGCATGCGTAGTGGGCGAGGAATACCGTCAGGCCGTGATTGCCTGCCTGCAGCGCGGAGAACCCATGGCGGCAGCTGTCGCCCGCACCCTCGCTGTTCTCCAGGAATCGCAATCTGAGTACTTGGCAGCCGAACTGCTCGGTATAGAAGAGGATTTGCTGGGTCGCTTGAAGTTCGTCCTGGCCCAAAGCGGCCTGCTGAGCGTGAACGGCTTTCGACACCCGGCCACTCAGTCGACCGTGGCGGCGCTTCTGCCTGCAGAGGACGCTGCGGCGCTCCACCACCGGATCGCAGGCCTCCTCTACTCGAACGGGAAGGCGCCGGGCAAGATCGCGCGACACCTGCTCGCGGCCGGCCGTACGGACACCCCTTGGGCCGTTGGTGTCCTTCAGGAGGCGGCCGAGCACGCCTTGCAGGAAGACGACACTGAACTGGCCAAGAAATACCTGGAGTTCGCCAGCCTGTGCAGTGTCGATGAGGAACAGCGCAAGGCCATCGCGCTGGCCCTCGCCCGGGCGGACTGGCGGCGTGACCCGGCCAGTGCGCTGCAGCACCTCACGGAACTCACCGAGGCCCTGCAGGAGGACGCACTAGATCTCGGCCAGGCACTGCACGTCGTCCGAGCGCTCATCCGGCACGGGCTCCTCAACGGAGCGGGCGCGGCGCTGGAGCGGCTCGCCCGGCTGGCCAGCGACGAGTGCGATCCAATTGTCTTGGAGGACTACCTCGCCTTCCGAGCTTGGCTGTCGTGTACCTACCCGACCCTGGCGAGCCGGGTTCCTGCGCCATCGCCCAGTACGGCCCCCGAACTCTGGCGCCCGGCGTTCAGCGCGACGAATCCCTTGGCTACGGCCTCGACGCTGCTCGACGCCGTGCTATCCGGCGCATCCTCGAAGGACGAGATTGACGAGGTCGAACAGGCCCTGCGACCGCTTCAGTTGAATGATGCGACGCTCGAACCACTGGGCACCGCGCTCACCGCACTGCTGTACGTGGACCGGGTCGAGGAAGCGGGCGCCTGGTGCGCGGAACTGCTGGCCAAAGCGGCCAAGCGGGGCATCCCGACGTGGGAAGCGGTGCTGGCCTCTTTGATGGCCGAGGTGTCGCTCCGGCAGGGGGCACTCCCGCCCGCGGAGAAGTTCGCACGATCGGCCCTCGCCCTGGTATCCGCCAGAAGCTGGGGTCTGGCGATCGGATCGCCAATGGCCTCTCTGCTGAGCGCTGTCCTGGGGCGCGGGGACTTCCGAACGGCTAACTCTCTCGTCAACGAAGCAGTGCCGGAGGCCATGCACGATACCCGGGCGGGGCTCCAGTACCGGCAGGCCGTGGGCCAGTTCTTCCTTGAGACTCGGCGCCCGCACGCGGCCCTGCGGGAGTTCACAATCTGCGGTGCACAGATGCGCGAGTGGAACCTGGACCATCCACTGTTCGTCGCCTGGCGCAACGGAGCAGCCCAGGCACTGATCGAACTAGGGCGCCTGGATGAGGCTCGCGAGCTCTTGGAGGAGCAGTTGGAACTGCTCAAGCCTGAGTATCGGCGCGTTCGCGGGCAGACGCTCCGGATTCTCGCGGAGGCGAGCTCCCGTGCTGACCGCGAGGAGTTGCTCTCACTGGCCGTCGAGCATCTGGAAGGGGCGCCGGACAACCTCGAGTTGGCCAAAGCGGTGATCGCGCTGAGCCAGGCTTGTGCGGACGCCGGCAACCGCGACCGTGCAGAAGCGCTGTCCGAGCAGGCGCTGCGGCTGGCGCGCGCCTGCGGCGCCCAGCCGCTCGTGGACCGCCTGGCGCCCGCTCAATCACCGACAGCCGGAGCCAAGCGGGTCGGATCCGCAGGATTCGCGGCCCCCACGCAGGGCGCTGTCGGCGTCGACAGTCTGACCGAGGCGGAACGTCGCGTCGCCGCCCTTGTTGTCGAGGGACAGAGTAACCATGAGGTATCGGAACAGCTGTTCGTCACCGTGAGCACGGTGGAACAGCACTTGACCAACACCTACCGAAAGCTGAAAGTTCGCGGGCGAAGCCAGCTGCGCACCATCTACCGGGATGCTCTGGCATCCGAACGACATGCTGGACGCTCCCTGGAAGCGAGCCTGAATGCGGGCACCATTGTGTGATCGAGCAATGGACATCAGGCCGGCGGGAAGGCAGAGTGCCACGCATCGATGAGGGGGAGGTCATTGCGGGCGTTCGCGTAGCAGGTCGGGGTCGAGCGCAAGTCAGTCGACTGCTTGCGGTGCCAGGGCGGGGAGCGGAAGAGGCACTCTGAGGACGCCGATCGGGGCTACCATAGGGGTGTGAGGCAAATCACTCTAGAACTCCCCCTTGCTGGCCGCCTCTCACGCGCCTCTCACGGACTGAGCGTCATGAGGCGTCATCAGGCGTCATGCGTCGTGGACGAGGTAGGCCCTGACCTGCGGGATTCGGACTGCTGAACACCAGTCGGACAGTCTTTCGACCGCTGGGGGTCAAGGGGTCGCAGGTTCAAATCCTGTCGTCCCGACAGTATGTCGGAAGGCCGTTGGCTGGGAGGAATCCCAGGTCAACGGCCTTTTTGTTGATGGTTCGGCAGGGGGTCGGTGTCGGGTTCAGTGGCGGCTGAGGACCTCGGCGAGGCGGCTTACTCCGTCCTCGCCGTGGCCGAGGGCGATGGTTCGGCGGAGCAGGCCTTCGGCTGCGCGCATCACGCCGGACTCGATGCCGTGCGACTCGGCGGTGTGCACGACGTGGGCCATGGTGGAGACTCCGGAGGTGAGCGGGTTGATCGCGCCCGAGTAGCTGCCGCTGTCGAAGTCCTCGGCGAACTCGGCGAAGAGCGGGGGCAGGATCGCGCCGATCCCCTGGGCGAACGGCGCCAGCTCGCGGCCGCTGATCCCCTCCGCCTTGGCCAGCGCGAGCGCGTGCACGTACCCGGCCATCGCCGTCCAGAAGACGTCAAGCAGCGCGATGTCGAAGCCGGCCGCCCGGCCGATCTCCTCGCCGAGGTGGGTGCGGGTGCCGCCGAGTGCCGCCAGTACCGGCGCGTGCCGCTCGTAGAGGTCGGCCGGCCCGCTGAGGATGATGACCGCCTCCGGAGTGCCGATGCTCGGGGCCGGCGTCATGATGGCGCCGTCCAGGTACTCGACGCCGTGCTCCGCGGCCCAGGCGGCCGTGGACCGGGCCCGGTCCGGCGCGTCGGCGGTCAGGTTGACGAGGGCCCGGCCCTTGAGTGCGGCCTCGACCTCGTCGCGGTGCAGCACGGCGTCCGAGGCGTCGTGGTTCACCACGCAGATGACGGTCAGCTCGCTCGCGGCCACGGCCTCCTCCGCCGTGGCCGCGCTCACCGCGCCCCGGGCGACCAGCGCGGTGTCCCGGCCCGGGGTGCGGTTCCAGACCGTGGTTCGGGCACCGGCGTCCACGAAGGCACCGGCCAGGGCGCGTCCCATCGGCCCGAGGCCGAGCACGGTGACGGTGGGCCGGGTGTGGTTGGTAGGCATGATTCGTCTCCTGTAGACATGGTGGTGGACAACGACCACCCGGGGGTGAGGGATGACGCGCAGTCAGGCCGCGGACCCGAACGTGTGCGGAGTGACCGCCGTGATCGCCGTGATCGACGGCAAGTGGAAGACGTCCCTGCTCTGGCTGCTGGAGGCCGGCCCGTGGCGCCCCGCCGAACTCCGCCGACGGCTGCCGGGTCTCAGCGAGAAGGTCCTGACCCAGGCGCTGCGCGAGATGGAGTCCGACGGCCTGGTGCACCGCGAGGTGTGCGACGTCCTTCCGCTGAAGACGGTCTATTCCCTGACCGACTTCGGCCGCCGCCTCTCCGTCGCCCTCGGTCCAGTCTCCGACCTGGGGCACGAGCGCCTCGACCGCATGGCGGCGGGGCGCGCCGGGCAGGTCGGGTCAGCGATCTCCTGACTCGCTGTCATCTCCCTTCTCGCTTCTGGGCACCAGTCTCGCCGCACCGCGCGTCGGTGCCCAGTACGCACAAAAAGGTGGCTACTCGGTACGGGCCCGCCGACAGGAGAGGCGGGCCCACATCTCTCCCGATCCGGGGGCGTCGCGGCCTTCGCGGCCTTCGCCCGGACTGTGGTGCGCTGCTGTGGCCGGGGCGTCCCGACTGAGCCGCGGGTCCTGACGAACGCGGCCGGCGCCGTCACTCCGACGACCCCGGGTTCCTCCGTGTCGTTCGCCGGGGAGGAGCGCAGGGCGCACCTGGGTGGGCTCGAGCGCCTCCGGCTGCCCTGGGGTGCCGGCAGCGCGTCGACGTTTCCACGGCGCGGTCGATCCCGCCCTTCGTGTCCGCGCGCAGCGGCAGGTGGCGGGTCGTCGGGGCGATTCGCGGCCACCGGCCCGCGCGGTGTACGTCGAGCGGCTTCGACTCCAGGCGGTGGTACCAGCCCCGCTGCCGACTCCGCATTGCTGGGTGGGATGCCGCGGCAAGTCGGCCAGCCGCTCGCCTCCGGCGATCTGGGCCTCGGCGACCCGATCGTCTCGGACACATCGGAGCGCGACGGGAGGCCGGCCGAGGCGGGGCGAAGCAGCGCACCCGGGGGGTGGGGGCGAGGACGTCGACGTCCGAGCCGACGGGCGGCGCGGTGCGGGCCGGCGGCTGAGTGCCGGTCCGGGCCGTGGGTGGGGCCTTCCGGTGGCCCGCCGCCGGGTGGGGCGGCGCGGCGGCGGGGCGGGTGTCGGGGGTTACCAGGTGGTCCAGGGGAGGTTCCAGCCGCCCAGGCCGTTGTCGGGGGCGACGGGCTTCTCCTTGGTGTTCACGATCTTGACGACGTCGCCGATCAGGGAGTCGTTGAAGAGCGCCCCCGCGGGGGAGGTGTCGCTGCCGCCCTCGGTGTCCTTGAGGGCGATGCAGCCGTGGCTGGTGTTGGCCTTGCCGAACGGGTCGCCCTTGTACCAGTAGTTGCCGTGGAGGTAGGTGCCGCTCCTGGTCAGGCGCATCGCGTGCGGGACGGCGGGGATGTCGTACTCGCTGCCGAGGCCGACGGTCTGGGAGTTCATGTGGGTGACCTTCTCCTTCGACATGATCACCATGGTGCCGCCCCAGGACGGGTGCTTGTCGTCGCCGAGGGTGGCGGGCACGGTGGTGGTCCTGCCGTCCCGGACGATCGTCAGCTGGTGCGTGCTGGCGTCGGCGGTGGAGACCTGGGAGCGGCCGATGGTGAACGGCTCGTCCTTGTCCACGTCGCCGTAGACGCCGGGGGAGACCTCGACGCTCTTCAGCCGGTAGTGGATGGTGACCTTGGTGCCGGGCTTCCAGTAGTCGGCCGGGCGGAAGTCCAGCCGGTCGTCGCCGAACCAGTGGCCCTTCACCTCGGTGCCGTTGTCGGTCTCGAAGGTGATGCCGTTGGCGACGGCCTCCTTGTTGACGATCTTCGAGCTGAAGTCGACCTTGACGATCATGCCGACGCCGTAGGTGAAGCCGTCGGCGATGTTGTCGTTGGTGGAGACCTTCTTACCGGGCGTCAGCGTGGTGAAGGCGGTGGTGGTGGCGGCCACCAGGCCGTCGGCGTCCTTGGCCTGGGCGTTCACAGTGTAGGCCGTGCCGGGTGCGAGTGCGGCGGCGGGCTTCCAACCGGTGCCGTCCGGGGCGATCGCGCCCTGGACGGGCTTGCCGTCCTTGTCGGTCACGTCGACGGTGGTGAGCTTGCCGTTCGAGACGGACACCTGGAGCGCGTTCGGGGCGGCGCCCTGGGTGCCGTCCTTCGGCTCGACCGCCAGCACCGCGGCCGACGTCTTCGGCGCGGCTGCGGCCGCGGAGGCGGACGCGGCCGTGGGAGCCGGGTCGGCCGCCGTGCCGCTCTTGCCCTGGTCGTCCCCGCAGGCCGCGGTCATCAGCAGGACCCCGCCCATCGTCAGCGCCACCGCGCCGCGGTGGAGACGGTCGGTGGTGCGTATGGCGGCCCGGGCCGCCCGAACAGTGCTCACAGTTGCTCCCTCTCGGTGTTCGTCGCCAGCTTGTCCGCCGCTCCGTCCCGGCCACAACGGCCGACGGTCGATCAGGGACGCTGGGACGCCCACACCTGCTGTGACCTGGGAAGACGTAAACTTCCGGGGACGCGTCAGCGGGACGGCGGAACCGCGGGACGGCGTCCCGCGTGCTGTCAGCGGAAGCTCACGCCGAGAACTCCCGGCCGTCGGGGGCGGGGCGGGGCAGCCGTGGGACGGCGCCGAGCCCGCCGGCCGACGGCGGCCGGGTGCGGGGCACGGTCACCGCGGGCGTCACCAGCGAACAGGGCCGAAGGGAAGCGGGACGTTGAGGGAGACGGAGGAGGTCGCGCAGCTGCTGCAGGAGCTGAAGAGCCGGTCGGGGCTCAGCTACGGCGGGCTGGCGAAGCGGCTGCACCTGAGCACGTCGGCCCTGCACCGCTACTGCAACGGCGATGTCATGCCGACGGAGTTCGCGCCGCTGGACCACCTCTCGCGGGTGTGCGGGGCCACGCCGCAGGAGCGCGTCGAGCTGTACCGGCTGTGGCTCGTCGTCCGTGCGACGCGGGGGACCAGGACGACCTCCGCCCCGGGGGCGTTCCCGGGCCGGGAGGAGTCCCCGGAGACCCTGGCGGCCCGGGAGCCGGCAGAGTCCCCGGCACCGGCGGAGGCTTCGGAGCCGGAGCCGGAGCCGGAGCCGGAGCCGGCAGCGGCCCCGGAGCCCGCGGCCCCCGCGGTGCCGCCGGCCCGGCGGCGCGCCCGCCGGCGGGGCGTCCTCGCTGTGGTGACGGTCATCGCGGTGCTGCTCGCCGTGGGGGCCGTCGCCATCGGTCTGCGGAGCCGTCCGGACGGCAGCACCGACCCCGCTCGCGCCGCCGACGTGAGGCCGCTCGCGGGGCCCCCGTCGGTGGCAGCGTCCACCGCGCCGCCGTTGTCCGTCGCCAGGGCGGGGGCCGGGGCGGGGCCGTCAGGCGCGACCGGGGGGACGGACCCGAGCACCAGCGCCCCGATCACCGTCGCCGTCCACCCGTCCGGCTGGAACACCGGGTGCGACCAGTACGTGGTCGACCGCCCGCCGTCCGAGGTCCCGCGGCCGCCCGCGGTTGCCGACGTGCCGGGCTGGGTCTCCCGGGTCGGCGCGGTGCCGGGCCGCTCCCAGTCGGTCAAGCTCACCATCCAGGGCACGAGCCTGGACACCGTACTGCTGACGGGCCTCAACGTCCGGGTCACCCGTGTCGCTGCGCCCCTCGCCTGGAACGCCTACTCCATGGGCGAGGGCTGTCCCAGTGGAGTGGGCGCCAACTCCTACGCCGTCGATCTGGACGCGGCGCGCCCCGTGCCGGTCGTGGCCAAGGGCAGCGGCGGCCTGCCGGTCAGGGTGACGGAGAGCGACCAGGTGGTCATCGAGGTCACCGCCGAGACCACCGTCCACGACGTCAGCTGGTACCTGGAGCTGGAGTGGGCCAGTGCCAACCGGAAGGGGATGGTGCCCGTGGACCTCGGCCAGGGCACCCCGTTCCGCACCAGCCCGGTGAAGGGCCGGCCGCTGTACGTCCACCCGGCCGACGGGCACGCCTGGGAGCCGGCACCGCCCCCGCGGTGAGGGCGGGGGCGGGGGGTGCGGGGGCTATTCGCCCTCGGTGAAGGCCTCGCGGAGGCGGGCCTCCTGCTCGGCGGAGAGGTTGGTCTGCAGGAGGACGGCGTGCTGGCCGGCGAAGGCGGAGTGGACGCGGTCGAGGACGGCGTCGGAGGTGAGGGCGAAGAGGGCGGAGCTGCCGGGGGTCACCTCGTCGCGGAGCTTCTTGATGAAGTCCTCGTCGATGCCGAGGTGGGCGAGGTGGCCGCCGAGGGCTCCGCCGGCGGCGCCGACGGCCGCGCCGAGGAGGGGGACGAAGAAGATCATTCCCAGGAGGAAGCCCCAGAAGGCGCCGCCCACGGCGCCCATGCCGGTCATGTCGCTCAGGTGGCGGGTGCGGGGCTTGCGGGCTCCGACGGGCCAGCTGACCACGGCTCCGTCCTGGACCTTGATGAGCTCCTGGCGCTGCAGGTCCTTCAGGGTGTTGAGGGCTTCGTCGGCTCCGGTGGCGGTGGGGAACCGCCAGACCGTCAGGGTCGCCATGGTGGTCTCCGATCGGTGGGGGAGAGGGAGGGGGAGGGGAGGACAGGCCCATCGTCGGGGCCGGGCCCGGGGGCCGCCACGCGCGGGGCCCGGACGGGGGACGGCCGCGCCCCGGACGGGCGGCTCCGGATTGACGGGCGGGCCGGGGGAGCACAGCGTGGCAGGTGCTGGCGTGCTGGCGTGCTGGCGTGCTGGCGTGCCGGCGCGGTGGAGCGGAGAGGACGGTGCCGGTGATGTCGGACGGTCGGACGGCCAAACGCATCGCGAAGTTCGTCGAGCCGCTGCGGGTGGAGCCCGGGTCGCGGGTGGACCTCGCGGAGGACTTCGACCCCCGGTTCAAGGCGGGCCTGAAGAAGCGCGACGGCGCGGAGCTGCTGCGCACCGGGGTGTCGCTGCTGTCGGAGTACCAGGCGCGGCTGGCGGCCCAGGACACCTACGGGGTGCTGTTCTGCCTGCAGGCGATCGACGCCGGCGGGAAGGACGGGACGATCCGGCACGTGATGAGCGGGGTGAACCCGCAGGGCGTCCGGGTGAGCAGCTTCAAGGTGCCGTCCGCGGAGGAGCTCGACCACGACTACCTGTGGCGGTACGCGCGGCGGCTGCCCTCGCGCGGGGAGATCGGGATCTTCAACCGGTCGCACTACGAGGAGGTCCTCGTGGTGCGGGTCCATCCGGAGAACCTCGACCGGCAGAAGCTCCCGGAGGAGGCGAAGGGCCGGAAGGTCTGGCACCGCCGCTACCGGGAGATCAACGACTGGGAGCGCTACCTGACCGACAACGGGATCAGGGTGGTGAAGGTCTTCCTGAACCTGTCCGAGGAGGAGCAGCGCACCCGCTTCCTGAAGCGGATCGACCTCCCGGAGAAGAACTGGAAGTTCTCCGCGGCCGACATCCGCGAGCGCGAGCGGTGGGACGACTACCAGGAGGCGTTCTCCGACATGCTGTCGGCCACGAGCACGCCGTGGGCGCCGTGGTACGTCGTGCCGGCGGACCGCAAGTGGTTCGCGCGGATCTGTGCGGCGGCCGTGCTCGCCCACACCCTGATCGGGATCGATCCGCAGTACCCCACGGTCGACGCGCAGGCCAGGAAGGAGCTCCTGGCGGCCAGGCGGCAGCTGGAGCGGGAGGCTCCCCGGGGTGCCGCGCGCGATCCGTACACGGCGGAGCACCGGAAGGGCTGACACCGCCGGGCGCGTCCGCCCGCGCGGGCGCCCGGACCCTGAGGAGTGGAGATGGCGGAGCAGGCCGACCCGTCCGGAGCGCCAACGGGGGCGTCCCCGACGCCCTGGTACGCGCGCCCGCCGGCGGAGGTCGCCGCCGCGCTGGGGGTGGACCCGGCGACCGGGCTCACCGCGGCGCGGGCGGCCGAACTGCTCGCCGCGCACGGGCCGAACGCCCTGCCGGAGGAGAAGGCGCGGCCGGGCTGGCTGCGCTTCCTCGACCAGTACCGCAGCTACATGCAGATCATCCTGGTGGCGGCGGCGGTGGTGTCGATGGCGATCGGGGAGTGGGCCACCGCGATCCTGCTGGTCGTGCTGACCCTGTTCAACGCGGTGGTCGGGCTGCGGCAGGAGGGCAAGGCCGAGAGCGCGATGAACGCGCTGAAGTCGATGATGCGGGCGACCGCGCGGGTGCGGCGGGACGGGACGGAGGCGGAGGTCCCGGCCGAACGGCTGGTCGTGGGCGACGTGATGCTCGTCTCGGCGGGCGACGAGGTCCCGGCGGACGGGCGGATCGTCGAGGCCAGCGCGCTGCAGATCGACGAGTCGGCGCTGACCGGCGAGAGCGTCCCCGCGGTGAAGGACGCCGGCACGCTGGCGGCGGGCCCGCTCGGCCCGGGCGACCGGACCAACACGGCGTTCATGAACACCCCGGTCACGCACGGCAGCGGACTGCTCGTCATCACCGGGACCGGCGTGGACACCGAGCTGGGCAAGATCTCCGGGATGCTGTCGGCCACCGAGAAGGAGCAGTCGCCGCTGACCCGGGAGCTCAACACCCTGACGCTCTGGATCGCGGCGGCGGCCGGCCTGACCATGATCGTGATGTTCGCCCTCGGCCGCAGCCGCGACCAGGCCTGGGACGCGCTCTTCGTCAGCGCGGTCTCGCTGGCCATCGCGGCCATCCCGGAGGCGCTGCCCACCGTCAGCCAGGTGATCCTCTCCGTGGGCAGCCTCAACCTGGCCAAGCGGCACGCGATCGTGAAGGAGCTGCCGTCCGTCGAGACGCTCGGCTTCACGTCGGCGATCAACTCCGACAAGACCGGCACCCTGACGATGAACCAGATGACGGTCGTCGAGGTGCTCAGCCCCACCGACCGCTACACCGTCTCCGGGACGGGCTACCGCCTCGACGGGAGGGTCCACCACGCCGCCGGGTCCGCGGCGGGCATCGAGGACGCCATCCTGCCCTACCTGGTCGCCAACGACGCCAAGCTGGTGGGCGGCGAGGTCGTCGGGGACCCGACCGAGGGCGCCCTGCTCGTCCTCGCGCACAAGGCCGGGCTGGACATCGAGGCCAGCCGGGAGCGCTTCCCCCGGCTCGCCACCCTGCCGTTCGACCCCGGCTACAAGCTGATGGCCACCTTCAACGAGGCGGAGGACGCGGACGGCCGCCCGGTGGTGCGGTGCTTCGTCAAGGGCGCTGCGCCCGCGGTGACGGCCCGGGCCGGCACCGCCCTCGCGGACGGCCGGGTCGTGCCCTGGGACGGCGACCTCGGCGCCCGCGCCCTGGCGCAGACCGAGCGGATGGGCGGCGAGGGGCTGCGGGTGATGGCCGGGGCCGTCCGGGACCTGGACCCGGCGGACTTCGACCCGGACGGCGACCTGCTGGCGCTCGTCGTCGACCTGCGGATGACCAGTCTGGTGGGCATGGTCGACCCGCCGCGCGAGGAGTCGCGGGCCGCGGTCGCCGACGCGCAGGCCGCCCACATCCGGGTCCGGATGGTGACGGGTGACGACGTCACCACCGGGGCGGCCATCGCCCGCCAGCTCGGCATCGAGGGCGAGGCCGTGCTCGGCGCCGACTTCGCCGCGCTGCCGGAGCACGAGCGGCTGGCGCGGATCGACGACATCGGGGTGGTCGGCCGGGTCGCGCCGGAGCACAAGGTGCTGCTCGCGGCCACGCTCAAGAAGAAGGGCGACGTGGTCGCGATGACGGGCGACGGCGTCAACGACGCGCCCGCCATCAAGGCCGCCGACATCGGCATCGCCATGGGCAGCGGCACCGACGTGGCGAAGAACGCGAGCCGCATGGTCCTCGCCGACGACAACTTCGCCACCATCGTCTACGCGGTGGGGGAGGGGCGGAAGCTCTACGACAACCTCACCAAGTACATCCGGTTCGTCCTGGTGCTGCTGGTGACGTTCGTGCTGACCTTCCTCGGCGCGGCGGTCCTGAACATCGCGGCGGGCGAGCCGTTCACCCCGGCGCAGGTGCTGTGGGTGCACTTCGTGGTCAACGCCCCGTTCGGCTTCGCGCTGGGCTTCGACCGGGAGAGCCCCGGACTGATGCGGCGCACCCCGCGTCCGCGCGGCGAGTCGGTGCTGACCGGGCCCGTCGTGGTCACCGTCGGTCTCGCCGGGCTGGCCGTCACCGTCGCCCTGCTGCTGCTGATCAAGCTGGGCGAGGCGCACTACGGCAGCGTCGCGGTCGGCAACTCGATCGCGTTCACCGCCTTCGCGCTCTGCCTGATCGTCGCGGCCTACGAGTGCCGCAGTGAGCGCGGTTCGGTGCTGACGGTCGCCACCTTCGACAGCCGGCAGATGAACCTGGCGGCCCTGGCGGAGTTCGTGCTGGCGGTGCTGGTCACCCAGATGGACGCGTTCCGCCGGATCCTCGGGACCACCGACATCGACGTCCGGCAGTTCGGGTGGGCGCTGCTGGCCGCGGTCGCGCTCCTGCTGCTGTGGGAGCTGGGCAAGCTGCCGGCCCGCCGACGGGCTCCCGCCGGGGCCGGGGCCGGGGCGGGGGCCGAGCCCGGTCCGTGAGCGGGGGTGGCCGGTGGGCGGGCGGTGGTGGCGGGTCCGTGAGCGGTGGTGGTGGGTCCGCGGGCGGCGGCGGTCCGGGACCGCAGGGTGGTGCTCGGGGGCCTGGTGACGGAAGGAGAGCGATGGCTGCGGGCGGTCCCGGCGGAGGGTGGCGCCGGGTGGTGCCGGCCCTGCCGGGGCTCGCGGTGCTCCGCCGCTACCGGCGGGACTGGCTGCGGGGCGACCTGCTGGCCGGCGTCACGGTGGTCGCCTACCTGGTGCCGCAGGTCATGGCGTACGCGAGCGTCGCGGGCCTGCCGCCCGTCACCGGGCTGTGGGCCATCCTGCCGGCGATCGTGCTGTACGCACTGGTCGGGTCGTCCCGGCTGTTGTCGGTCGGGCCGGAGTCGACCACGGCGCTGATGACCGCCACCGTGGTCGGGCCGCTGGCCGGCGGGGACCCGGCCCGCTACGCCGTCCTGGCGGCGGGTCTCGCCGTGGTGGTCGGCGTGCTGTGCGTGCTGGCGTGGCTGGCCAGGCTCGGCTTCGTCGCCGACCTGCTCTCGCGACCGGTGCTGATCGGCTACCTCACGGGCGTGGCGCTGATCATGATCGTGGACCAGCTGTCCAAGCTGACCGGCGTCGACGTGCGCGGCGAGGGGTTCTTCCCGCAGCTGGCGTCGTTCCTGGGCGACCTCACCGAGGCCAACCTGCCGACCGTCGCCTTCAGCGCCGCCACCCTGCTCTTCCTCCTCCTGGTGGCCCGCCTCCGCCCCGGGCTGCCCGGCCCGCTGCTGGCGGTCGTGCTCGGCACGGCCGTCTCCGCGGCGTTCTCGCTCGAGGAGCACGGCCTCGCGGTGATCGGCGGCATCCCGGCGGGGCTGCCCGCCCCCCGGCTGCCGGACCTGGGCGACCTGTCCCGGCTCGCCCTGCCCGCGCTGGGCATCCTGCTGGTCGGCTACACCGACTTCATCCTGACCGCGCGCGCCTTCGACGGGCCCGACGGGGAGCGGCGGCTGGACGCCAACCAGGAACTGCTGGGCCTCGGCGCGGCCAACCTCGGCGCCGGCTTCTTCCAGGGCTTCCCGGTGAGCAGCAGCGCCAGCCGCACCGCGCTGGCCCAGTCGGCGGGAGCGCGGAGCCAGCTGTACGCGCTGACGGCCGGTGTCGGGGTGGTCGCCGTCCTGCTGTTCCTCGGCCCGCTGCTGCACGACACCCCGGACGCCGTGCTGGGCGCCCTGGTGGTCTTCGCCGCGCTCCGGATGATCGACGTCGCGGGGTTCCGGAGGCTGGCCTCCTTCCGGCGCCGCGAACTGCTGCTGGCCGTCGGCTGCACGGCGGGCGTGCTGACCCTGGACATCCTCTACGGCGTGCTGGTGGCGGTGGGGCTGTCGGTGGTCGAGCTGCTCAGCAGGGTCGCCCGGCCGCACGACGCCGTGCTCGGCCTGGTGCCGGGCGTGGCCGGGATGCACGACGTCGACGACTACCCCGCGGCGCGGACCCTCCCCGGGCTGGTGGTGTACCGCTACGACTCCCCGCTGTTCTTCGCCAACGCGGAGGACTTCCGGCGCCGCGCGCTGGCGGCCCTGGCCGAACAGCCGGGGCCGGTGCGGTGGTTCGTGCTCAACACCGAGGCGAACGTCGAGGTGGACATCACCGGACTGGACTCGGTGGACGCCCTGCGGGTCGAACTGGCCTCCCGCGGGGTGGTGTTCGCCCTGGCCCGGGTGAAGCAGGACCTGCGGGACGAGCTCGACGCGTACGGGCTGAGCGCGTCCGTCGGCGCCGACCGGATCTTCCCCACGCTGCCGACGGCGGTGGCCGCCTACCGCTCCTGGGCGCGGGGTGGCGGGACGGACGGTGCTCCGGACGGCGACGGGCCGGGCGACGGGCCGGGCGACGGGGCGGACGATGCGTGGGGTGACGGGCCGGCCGATGGGCCGGGCGACGGGGCGCCGGGTGGGCCGTCGCCCTCGTGACCGGAGGTCAGGCCGTGCGGGCGGGGACCGCGTCGAGGCGGTAGCCGTCGGCGTGGGGGACGACGTGGCCGGCGGTCGGCGGGGCGAAGTGGGTGCCGAGGACGAGGGCGCCGGTGCCGGCGAGGGAGGCCAGGAGGGCGCGGCGGGTGGCCTCGGACTGCCGGGGGTCGATGTCGACGCAGGCGCCGACGGCGGGGTGGGCGAACTGGACGGGGTGGTGGACGCAGTCCCCGGTGATCAGCGCCGTCGCGCCGCGGCTGGTCAGTTCGACCGCGACGTGGCCCGGGGTGTGGCCCGGCGTGGGGAGCAGGCGCAGGCCGGGGAGGACCTCGGTGCCGCCCTCGGCGACGTCGACCGGGTCGAGCAGTCCGGCCCGCTCGACCGGGAGCACGGAGTCCTCGAACATCTGCCGGCGGGCCTCCTCCATGGGGTGGGCGGCCCAGAACTCGCGTTCGGTGCGGCTGGTGACGTAGCGGGCGTTGGGGAAGGTGGGGACCCACTGGCCGTCGACCAGGCGGGTGTTCCAGCCGACGTGGTCGGCGTGCAGGTGGGTGAGGATCACCAGGTCGACGGTGTCGGGGGCGAAGCCGGCGGCGGTGAGGCGCTCGAGGAAGTCGGTCCGCAGGTCGTGCCAGGCCGGGTTGGCGCGCTCCTTGCCGTTGCCGATGCCGGTGTCGACGAGGACGCGCAGCCCGTCGACGACGAAGGCGAAGGTGTGGCTGTCGATGTGCAGGGTGCCGTCGGCGCCGGCGAAGTGGGGGTGCAGCCAGTCCTGGGCGGTCACCAGCTCGGGGGTGGCGTCGGGCAGCAGCCACTGTCCGGTGGCGGGCGGCAGGGGGATCTCGTCGACGCGGTGGACGGTGAGGTCGCCGACGGTCCAGGTGGGGGCGGTGGTGGTGGCGGGCGTGGTCGGCATGGTTCGTCGGTCCTTCGGTTGCTCGGGCGGTTCGGTCGGTCGGGGTTCGGTTCGGCTGGTTCGGGTCGCTTCAGCGGAGGCGGTCGGGGGCCGGCGCGGCGGCGGGGTGGGCCGGGGCGGCCCGGCGCCGGGACACGGCGAGTGCGCCAAGGGCGGCGAGGGCGAGCAGGGCGGCGGCGATGCCGTAGGCGTGCGCGGTGGCCCCGAGCCCGTACGACCGGGTGGCGGCGCCCGCGGCGATGGCGGGCAGGCTCATGGCGAGGTAGCTGAGGACGTAGTAGGCGGCCAGGGTCGCGGCGCGGTCCGGCACGTCGAGGGATCCGAGGAGGAGGCGCAGCGCCCCCTGGGAGACGGCGCCGAAGGCCGCGCCGGCGAGGGCCGCGCCGGCGTGGACGGCGGGGAGCCCGGCGCCGTGCATCCCGAGCAGGGTCAGGGCGGTGGCGGGCGGGACGGCCAGGCAGCCGCCGACCGTGGCGGTGAGGGGCGAACTGCGGCGCAGCGCCCACACGGTGAGCGCGGCGGTGGCACTGACGGTGAAGAAGACCAGGCCGCGGGCCGACTGCGGGGCGTCGGGGGCGACCAGCCGGACGAGCGCCGGGCCGAGCGAGGAGTAGAAGCCTCCCAGGGCCCACACCGCGACGACTCCGGTGCCGACGGCCAGCAGCGTGCGGCGGGCGGTGGGCGGGAGGGCGAGCCGTGGGCTCAGGGAGCGCAGGGCGCCCGGGCGGCGGCGCGCCGTCTCGGTGGTGAAGGCGACCGCGACGGCCTGGGCGGTGAAGACGGCCGCGAGCAGGGCGTAGACGGTGACGGTGGGGGCGGGCGCGAACCGGACGAGCAGGGTGGCGGCGAGGACGCCGGCGGCCATGCCGGCGACCGGGGCGATGCTGTTGGTCAGCGCGGAGCGGCCCGGGTGCCGGGGGTGTTCCAGGTCGAGGAGGGCCGCCCCCGCGGCGCCGGTGGCCGTGCCGGTGGCCAGCCCCTGGAGGACCCGGGCGGCGAGCAGGGTGCCCGCGCCGTCCGCGGAGGCCAGCAGCAGCATGGCGGCGGCCTCGACGACCAGGGCGGCTGCCAGGACGGGGCGCCGTCCGAGGTGGTCGGAGAGCGCTCCGGTGGTGAGCAGTGCTGCCAGCAGGGCCAGTGCGTAGGCGCTGAAGACCGCGGTGACGGCGAGCGGGGAGAGGCCCCACTGCTCCTGGTAGAGGGGGTAGAGCGGGGTCGGGGCGCTGGAGGCGGCCAGCAGGGTGGCCAGTGCCGAGGCGTCGAGGGCGAAGGACGCCGCACGCCGGCCGGGGCGGGTGTGGTCGGGGCGGGCACGGTCGGGGCGGCGGGGGCAGCCGGCCCGGAGGGAGGGGAGTGCGGGGGCGTGGGGCGTCGCGCTGGGCATGGGGCTCCTTCCCGCTAAAGCGACTCGTTTGCGTTAAGGACACCGTAGGGGTGGGTGGGCGGCTAACGCAATCCCTTAGCTTTTGTGGTCGCAGTGCGCGTCGAGGCCGCGGCGAGGGTGGTCCGGCGCGGCCAGGGGTGGCCCGAGTGCCAGCTAAACGCAAGGAATGTGCTTTAAGCTGGTGGCATGAGTCCTCGGCAGATGGTGCGCCCGGGCGGGCGCAGCGCCCGGGTCCAGGCGGCGGTGCACGAGGCCGTGCGCGACCTCCTCGCGGAGGTGGACCGGGACGCCCTGACCGTGCCGCTGGTCGCCCAGCGCGCCGGAGTCACCCCGTCGACGATCTACCGCCGCTGGGGCGACCTGCAGGAGCTGCTGTCGGACGTCGCGGTGGAACGGCTGCGGCCCGACACGGCGCCGGACGACCACGGCGACCTGAGCACCGACCTCACCGCCTGGGCCGAGCAGTTCCTCGACGAGATGTCGTCCCCCTCCGGCCGCGCCTACATCCGCGACGCCCTGCTCGGCGACCCGGACGGCAGCAACGCCGGTCAGTGCTCGGCCTACGCGGCCGAGCACATCGGCGTCGTCCTCGCCCGGGCGGGCGCCCGCGGTGAGGACGTCCCCGACGTGGAGACCGCCATGGACCGCGTCGTCGCCCCGATGATGTACCGCATCCTGTTCCGGCCGACCGGGCTCGACGCGGCGTACGCGCGGCGGCTGGTGGCCGAACTCCTCGGCGGGGCCAGGTCCTAGGGGCAGCCGGACGGGCGCAGCCCCGGGTAGCGGGCGCGGACGTGGTCGAGGTAGTCGGCCGGGGGCGGGTGGCGGCGGTCCTGGGCGCCGTGGCGGTGCAGGTCGACGCGGCCGTCCGGGTGGAGCCGGAGGGTGGTGGTGGCCGCCCGGGGTGGCTGCCCGGAGCCGTGCCCGGAGGCGGGGCCGGAGCCGTCGCCGGGGTCGGTGAGCGAGGCGGCGCCGAGGACGGGGACGGCGGGTGGGAACATCGCGACGGCGTCGGCGGCCGTCGCCGCGGGCGGGCGCCCGGTGCGGTTGGCGCTGCTCACGTACAGCACCGGGTGGCCGGCGAGCAGCGGCAGCAGCGGGGCCCAGCGCGCACCGAAGAGCATGGTCCAGCCGTCGCGGGTGGCCGGGGAGAGCCAGCCGGGCGGGCGGGCGCCGGGGCGCAGTGGGGCCAGCAGGGTCACGCGCTCCTCGGTGAGCAGCCGGTGCGCCGCGGCGGCGAGGCCGGCGCCGAGGTCGAGGGCGGCGCCCAACGCGGCGAGCGTGTCGGGGTGGTGGGCCCAGAGGGCGACGGCCTGGCCGGCCGGGCGGTCCTTGGCCTCGTTGACGGCCTCCGGGTCGGTGCCGGCGACGACGTAGGTCAGCGGGGCCGGGTTCGGCAGCACGACGGCCGTGCCGCGTCGCAGGGCCGCGTCCGCGGCGTCGGCGTCGACGCTGCCCCGGTCCGCGGGCCCCGGGTCCGTGGCCGTCCGGCCGGCGGTCATGCGGAGGCCCCGGCCGGGGAGGTGCGGGCGTCGTCGGGGGCCTCGGAGGCGTGGACGGTGCCGGTGGCGCGCAGGCCGTCGAGGTAGGCGGCGAACGCCGTGTCCTCGACGACCGCCCGGCCGGTGCGGTAGGCCTGCCGCTTCGTCCACGCCGTCGCGGCCGCGGCCTGGTCCGGGTCGAGCTCGTGGCCGAGCCGGGCGGCGACCGCCCGGACGACCCGGGTGCTGGCCAGGTGGGTGAGCACCACCCGCGGGGCGATCCCGAGCAGCCGCTCGGGGTCGAACGGCTGGAACAGCTCGGGGTGGACGAAGGGCGTACCGGTGGAGATCGTGCCGACCCCGCTGCCCACCACGGGGGTGGTCACCGTCAGCGGGACGCCGGTCTCGTCGGCGACCAGCCGGGCGATCCGCGGCAGTGCGGTGAGGTCGGGGGCGGTCCACCAGGCGGGAGCCCCGGTGGCCAGCAGGTCGGCGGCCCGCGCCGGATCGTGGCCCAGCAGGAACAGCAGCTGCTCGGTGGCGGCCATGCCGCTGCGCTCGGCGAGGCCGAGCCAGGAGGAGGACACCACCCGGACACCGGACCGGAGTGCCTCCAGGGTGTTGGCGAGGCCGAGGCCGAGGTCGTTGTGCAGGTGGGAGGCCAGGACCACCTCCGGGCCGGCCGCGGCCTGCACGCGGGTGAACAACGCGGCCGCCTCGAAGGGGAGTTGGACGCCCACGGTGTCCGCCAGCACGATGGTGCCGGCCCCGGCGGCGGTCAGTGCGGCGGCGTGGGCGGCCATCAGGCCGTGGTCGGCGCGGGAGGCGTCCGCCAGGCAGACGTCGACGGCGACCCGCTCGTCCAGGGCGCGGGCGTCCCCGACCAGGGCCGCCGCCGACTCCAGGGCCGTGCGGGCCGGTCGGTGGGTCATGGTGCGGGCCATCGCCTCGGAGGCGGGCACCACCACCATGATCCGGGCACGGGCGGTGCCCCGGACCGAGGCGACCGCCTGCCGCACGTCGGCCGCCCGGCCGCGGCACACCGCGGCGACGCTGACCGCGCCCTCGGCCTCGACGGCCACCCGCCGCACCGCCTCGAACTCCTCGGCGCACACCGCGGGGAAGCCGGCCGCGAACACCACGTGCCGCGGGCCGTCGGCGCCGAAGATCCGCCCCTGCTCGCGGGCCAGCCGCACCCGGAACGCCGGCGACATCAGGGTCTTGGCCTGCGCGCCGTCCCGTGCCGACTCCTCCCAGAGCACCACCCGCCCCGCCCGTGCGGACTCCCGGACGACGTCCTGTTCCATCGCGACCCCCCCATCGCGCCGGCCGGTAGGGCGGCCGACGCGTCGGCCCTCCACCCGTGGAGGGCGACCGGCTCCGGACTCTAGGCGGCACCCGGGTGTGCGCGGCGGAGAGTCGGCGGATTCGGCCCCGGGAGCGACGGAAACCGCCGTTCCCCTTGCCGGGCGGGGTGTTGCGGTGGCATGGGCCGGCGCCCCACCCCGCAGCGGTGCCCGGTCAGCCGGCGGGCTGGTCGTGGGTGGAGCAGTGGATGCCGCCGCCGCCCGAGGCGATGGCGTCGATCTGGAGCGGCACGATCTCGCGGCCGGGGAAGTGGTCGCGGAAGACCTCCTGGGCGTGGTCGTCGGCCCGGGGGTCGCCGAACAGGGGCAGGTAGACGCCCTTGTTGCCGATGTAGAAGTTCATGTACGAGGAGACGAAGGCGTCGCCGCGGCCGGTGATCTTGTCCGGGTCGGGCTGGCCGATCTCGATGACCTTCAGCTTCTTGCCGGTGGCGTCGGTCGCCTCGGCCAGGACGGACCTGGCCTGGTCGGCGGAGCGGGACCAGACGTCGGCGGGGGTGCCGGGGAAGGCCCGGTCGAGGAAGACGACGCCGGGTGCGGCGAAGCGGGCCAGGCAGTCGACGTGGGCGTCGGTGATGTCCTTGCCCTTGACGCCGGCGAGCCAGATCACCTTGGTGACGCCCAGCGCCTGCTTGAGCTCGGCCTCGACCTGGTCGCGGTTCATGCCCGGGTTGCGGTTGTCGTTGACGACGGAGCTCTCGGTGACCATCAGGGTGCCCAGGCCGTCGGTCTCGAAGGAGCCGCCCTCGGCGACCAGCCTGGTCTCGACGCGCTCGATCCCGTAGGCGTCGAGCACCGCCCGGGCGAGGCGGCCGTCGTTGGTGTGCTCCTGCTTGCCGCCCCAGCCGCTGAAGTTGAAGTCGACGCCCTTGACCTTGCCGCCCTCCTCCACGAAGACCGGCACGGTGTCCCGGGCCCACAGGTCGTCGACCGGGGTGGCGTGCAGTTCGACGCCGGCTCCGCAGGCGTTGCGGGCCGAGGCCTCCTGCCCGGGGCGGACGAGCAGGATCAGCGGTTCGCGTTCGGCGACGGCCCGGGCCACCTCGGCGATGTCCTTGCGGACGGACGCGAGCTGGTCGCCCCAGACGTTCCCGGAGGCGGGCCAGGCCATGAACGTCCGTTCGTGCTTCTCCCACTCGCCGCCGAGCCGGCGCCCGCGCGCCGGGGCGGGTGCCGGGGGTTCGGCCGACGGGGTGTCGGCGGGCCGGTCGGCGGTGCCGGAGGACGGTGCGGCCGGATCGGCCGGATCGTCGAGGGCTGCGCAGGCGGTCGCGCCGAGGGCGAGCACGCCGGCTCCGGCGAGGGAGCGCAGCACCGTGCGGCGGGCGAGCGGGGAGAGGGGCACGCTGTCCTCCGGTGGGGCTGGGGGGTGGTTCGGGTGCGGTGCGGTGCGCGGGCCGGGGTGGTGGCCCGGGCGGCGCCCGGCGGTGCCGGACACGGATGGTCGGCGGCACCGGACTGAACTGTCGCATTGACTGAAAAATCAGTCAAGCTTACGGTTGGCGTCACCCCAACCACCCCGAGACGACCGGCCGCCGAGCGGGCGGCCCGGTCGCGGACGACGAAAGGCCGGGTGAGGCAGCCGTGCTTCGCAATGCTCTGGAGCCCTGGCACCTCCTGGTGCTGGTGGCGGTCGTGGTGCTGCTCTTCGGCTCCCGCAAGCTGCCCGACATGGCCCGCGGACTGGGCAAGTCGATGCGCATCCTGAAGGCCGAGACGGCGGCGATGCGGGAGGAGGAGAAGCCCGCCGCCGATGCGGCGGCAGCCGGCGCTGCCCCGGCCGCTGCCGCCCCGGTCGCCGGTGCGGCGGCCGGTGGCACCGCAGCCGGTGGCACCGCGGCCGGCGGCACGGTGGCCGGCGGTCCGGGCGAGCCGGTGCGGCGGCAGCCCTGACCGGTGCCCCTGCCGGGGGCCGGCCGTGCGCGGTGGCGGCGCCCCGGGGAGAGCCGTCGTCCGCCACCCCCGGGTGGCGGGCGGCGGCTCTCGGCCGTCGCGGGCCCGGCCACCGCGGTTCGGCCACGGCGGTTCGGCCGACCGCGGGTTCGGCCACCGCGCCTCGCCCGTGGCGGGCTCAGCCGTTGCGGCGGTAGCGGTCCAGGGAGACCCGGACCGGCCCGTCCGCGCCCGCGGTGGACAGCACCCGGACGATGGCGAGGTCCCGGCCGTCGGCCGAGCGGAGGCAGAAGGCCCCGCGCGGCCCGACCGCGCTGAACGGCAGCCGTGCGGACGGATGGCTGCCGAGCCCCTTGAGGCAGTCGGCCACGGTGAGTCCGGCGTCCCGGCCGATGAAGGATTCGGCGTTCTCCGGGTAGAGGAACTCGCTCTCGTTGCGGCTGACGTACCAGGTGGCGCTGTCGGCCGGGACCACGGTGCCGGTGGAGAGGTCGAACTCGTAGCCGGAGTCCGTCGAGGCGAGTTCGACCGCGCGGTAGACGGGGGCGAAGTCCGCGGTGGGCACCGCCGAGGGGGAGGCGGTCGGCGGGGCGGAGGCCGTGCGGGAGGGCGTCGCGGGCGCGCTGGGTGCGCCGGGTGCGGTCGACGCCGCGCCCGGCGCCCGGCCGCCCGGGGTGGCGGTGTCGGCCACCGGGTTCTCGGCGGGTGCCGCCTCCACCGGGTCCGGGTCGTCGAGCAGGAACACCGTGGCCGCGGCGCCGACGAGCAGGGCGACGGCGGCGGTCAGGGCCGTCCGGCCGAGGGCCCGGCTCCGGTCGTCCTTCCCGTGGGAGCCCCGGTGCGGTGCGGGCGCGGGCGCCGCGGCACCGGCGGCGGGGGAGACCGCTGCGGGGGCGGCGGCGAGCACGGTGGGCGTCGGGACCGGGGTGGCGCCGCCGTCCGGGGCGGTGGGGGCGAGCTGCGTCGCGGCCGTGGCCCACTCGGGCCGGGCCACCACGGCGGTGCGGGCCTCGGCGGGCACCTGCGGCAGGTCGGCGTGCCGGGTGAGCTGGCCGGCCAGCGGGTGCGGCAGCCAGTCCTCGCCGAACCTCAGGTGCCCGCCCACGGCCGGGTGGCCCTGGGCGGCGGCGATCACCTCGGCGGTGCTGGGGCGGTCCTCGGGCTGCTTGGCGAGGCAGCGCCGGAGGAGTTCGTGCAGGTCGGCGGGGACCCGGCTGAGGTCGGGGTCCTCGTGGACGGCCCGGTAGAGCGTCGCCGGGTCCGGTCCGTCGCCGAAGGGCGGGGTGCCGCCGGCGACGTGGACGGCCAGGGCGCCGAGGGCGTAGACGTCGGTGGCGGGGGTGGCGGGCCGGCCGGTGGCCTGCTCGGGGGCCATGTAGGCGGGCGAGCCGATGCGCAGTCCGGTGCCGGTGAGGGCGGCGGCGTCGGCCGCGCGGGCGATCCCGAAGTCGATCACCCGGGGGCCGTCGGAGGCGATCAGCACGTTGCCGGGCTTGAGGTCGCGGTGCACCACGCCGGTGGCGTGGATGGCCTGCAGGGCCTCGGCGATGCCGGCCATCAGCAGCAGGACGGTCCGTTCCGGGAGGGGGCCGAAGCGCTGGACGACCTGCTGGAGCGAGGGGCCGGGCACGTAGGTGGTGGCCAGCCAGGGTGTGGCGGCCTCCACGCCGGCGTCGACGACCTGCGCGGTGAACAGTCCGTGGATGAGCCGGGCGCTGGCCACCTCCTGGGCGAACCGGGCCCGGAACTCCGGGTCCTCGGCCAGCTCGGGGCGCACCACCTTGAGCGCCACCGGCCGCCCGCCCGGGGTGTAGGAGAGGTAGACCCGGCCCATGCCGCCGGCGCCGAGCCGGGCGTACAGCCGGTAGCCGCCGACCTCGCGCGGGTCGTCGGCGGTCAGCTCCTGGAAGGCCGGCGGCAGGGCGAAGGGGGGTCGGTCAGCGGACATGCGGGCTGCCTCTCTCGGCGGACAGGGACGGGACGCCGGGCCCGGACGGGGCCCGGGGGCGGCCACACCGCGGTTCGGCACAGACGGCACGGCGAAGTTTAGAGGTAGCGTCAGTCCGGCCCGTCGCAGCCCCCTCCGGAACGGTTCCGGCAGTGATCCACGAGACGCGCCCTAGCAGCGCGCCAGCTCCGCGTCGATGGCGTCGCGCAGGAGCAGCCGGGCGTGGTCGAGGGGCAGCGAGCCGCTGAGCCAGCGCACGCTGAGGCCCTCGATGAGGGCCGTGAGCCGTTCCGCGGCGGCCGCGTGGGCGGGGGCGGTGCCGGTGGGGTTGGCGCGGGCGAGGAGTTCGGCGATGTCGTGGACCCAGGTGTGGGTGGTCCTCGCCAGGTCGTCCCGCAGCTCCGTCTCGAAGACGGCGGTGGCCCGCAGTTCGCCCCAGGCGGTGCTGTTCTCCCTGACCTCGGCGGTGTCCTGGAGTTCCAGGAGCAGGACCCGTTCCAGGTCGGCGCGCGGGGTCGAGCCCTGCTCGGAGGGGTCCGGCTCGGCGGTGTAGTGGTCGGCGCGGTCGCTGATGAACTCCAGCGTCTCGCGCAGGATGCCCGCCCGGTCGGTGAAGTGGTAGTAGATCAGCGAGGTGGACACCCCGGCCTCGGTCGCCAGCTCGCCCATGCGCAGCCCGCGTACGCCACGGCGGGCGATCACCCGGGTGGCGGCTTTGAGTATCCCTGTCCGACGGTCCGACATGGGCGCACACTCTACCCGGCTCGGGGTCGGTTTGCCGAGGTCTCCTGATGGTAATTTCAGGATCGATCGCCGACGACGTGTGCGAAGAGTCGCCAGGTGGTGGCGGTGGGGAGGCCCTCCGGGGCGGTGTCGCGGGGTGATCGATTCCGGGGTGATGGGAGTGGATGCCGGGTTTCTGCGGCCGAAAGGGTTGACTGAATTTTCAGTGCGGTGAAGGATGCGGGGCAACCCCCACCTCCCACCACCTCCAGGGAGCGCTCCTTGCACACCCCCACACCCTCCCGCCGCAGCCTGCTCCGCATCGGCGCGACCGCGCTGCCGCTGCTCGCCCTCGGCACGGTCGCCCCGGCCGTGGCCCGGGCCGCCACCGCCTCGCCGGCCGACCCGGCGGGCCCGGCCGCCGCCCCCGGCGCCGCGCCCGCGGCCGTGCCCGGGACGCTCAGGCTGCGGATGCCGGCCGAGAGCGACCGCCACGACCGCACGTTCATGGCCTGGCCGGCCCTGTCGTCGATCTGGGGCCGCCAGCTCTCCGCGGTGCGCGACGACATCGCCCGGGTCGCCTACGAGATCTCCCGCTACGAGCCGGTCGTCGTGGTCGCCCGCCCCGGCCAGGCCGCCGACGCGCGGTACCGGTGCGGCGGCGGGGCGTACTACCGCATCACCGTCGTCGAGATCCCCAACGACGACCTGTGGATCCGCGACTTCGGCCCGACCTTCCTCGTCGCCCCGGGCGCGATCGCCGGGCTGGACACCAACTTCAACGGCTGGGGCAAAGCCGGCACCCCGTACTACCAGCCCTTCGCCGAGGACGCCGCCGTGGCGGCGAGCCTGCTCGGCCAGTACGGCGTCGACCGCGTCCAGGCCCCCTTCGTCGGCGAGGGCGGTGCCCTGGAGACCGACGGCCAGGGCACCCTGCTGGCCACCGTCAGCTCGCTGGTGAACCCCAACCGCAACCCCGGCATGTCCCAGGCCCAGGTCGAACAGGCCCTGAAGAGCTCGCTCGGGATGGACAAGGTCATCTGGCTCGCCGGTCTGGCCGGCCAGGACATCACCGACGACCACATCGACTGCCTGGCCCGCTTCACCTCGCCCGGCCGGGTCGTCCTCGACAAGCCCGGCCCGGGCACCTCCCGGGTCTGGATCGACGTCTACGAGCAGGCCCGCCAGGCGCTGCGCGGCGCCACCGACGCCCAGGGCCGCGCCCTGACCGTCGTCGAGCTCCCCGGGCCGGACCGCGCCCTGATCCGCGGGCGCGGCAAGGACTTCCTGTCCAGCTACACCAACTTCTACGTCGCCAACGGGGCCGTGTTCGTCCCGCAGTTCGGCGACACCGCCGCCGACGCCACGGCCTACGCCGTGCTGCAGGCCGAGTTCCCCGACCGCGACGTCGTCCAGGTCAACATCGACACCATCGCGTCCGGCGGCGGCGGCATCCACTGCGCCACCCAGTCCCAGCCCGCGGTACCGCCGGCCCGCTGACCACCCCGGCGGCCCGCCCCCCCCCCCCACGGAGGCGGGCCGCCGGGGCCCGGGCCGCGCGGGCCGCCCCCGTCCGGGCGCCCGCCCGGCCGCACCACCCGCCCGGCCGCACGACCGACCGCACCAGTGCCCGACCGACCAGAAGAGGTTCCCCATGACGTTCCGAATGCCCGCCGAGTGGACCGAGCACGAGGGCTGCCTGATGGCCTGGCCCGTCCGGCAGGACCTCTGGGGCGACACCCTCGACGAGGTGAAGCAGGAGTACGCGGCCGTCGCCCGCGCCATCGCCGAGTTCGAGCCGGTCACCATGGCGGCGCCGCCCGGCCACGGCGACGAAGCGCGCTCGCTGTGCGGCGGGGGCGTCACGGTGGTGGAACTGCCGATGGACGACTCGTGGTTCCGCGACTCCGCGCCGATCTTCGTCCTGGACCCGGAGGGCCGCCGGGCCGGCGTGGACTTCCGCTTCAACGCCTGGGGCCGCAAGCACCACCCGTGGGACGCCGACGACCGGATCAGCGCCCTGCTGCTGGACCACCTCGGCGTCCCGGCGATCCGCTCGGAGATGATCCTCGAGGGCGGTGCGATCACCGTCGACGGCGAGGGCACGCTGATCACCACCGAGCAGTGCCTGCTCCACCCCAACCGCAACCCGGACATGAGCCGGGAGGAGATCGAGGCCGAGCTGAAGGCCCGCCTCGGCGTCACCAAGGTGGTCTGGCTGCCGTACGGCGGCCTGCTGGACACCGAGACCGACGGCCACGTCGACGGGGTGTGCGCCTTCGTCGCCCCCGGCAAGGTGATCGTGCAGCTCCCGGCCGACCCGGCGCACCCGGACCACGCGCGGATGCGGGCCAACCGCGCCGTGCTGGAGCACTCCACCGACGCCCAGGGCCGGCCCTTCGAGATCGTCGACGTGCCGCAGGCCGCCTTCGTCGAGGTCGACGGCCAGCGCGTCGAGGTCGGCTACCTGAACTTCTACCTGGCCAACGGCGGTGTGGTCGTGCCGGTCGCCGGCCACCCCGAGGACGACGGCGCCCTGGCGGTGCTCGCGGCCGCGTACCCCGACCGCAAGGTCGTCGGCGTGCGCGCCCGGGTGATCGCCTACGGCGGCGGGGGCGTCCACTGCATCACCCAGCAGATCCCGGCCGCCCGGGCCTGACACCCGCCCCCGCACGGAACGGAACACCACCCTCATGACACCCGTACCCGCGAGCCCGGCCGGCGCGCCCGTGAGACGCCCGGCCGCCCGCCGGCGCCGCACCGTCGCCACGGTCGCCCTGTCCTCCCTCGCCCTGGTCGCGGCCTGCTCGGGCCCGCCGCGCGGCGGCTCAGACCAGTCCGCCGTCCAGCTCTCCACCGCGGCCCCGGAGGCGAAGGGCGAACTCGAGTCCTTCACCTGGGCCACCTACGCCGAGCCGCCCACGCTCGACTACCTACAGGCCTTCGACTACCCGCAGAACACCATCCTCTCCAACGTCTGCGAGAGCCTGATGCGCTGGACGCCCCAGCTCACCACGGCCCCCGGCCTGGCGGAGAAGGCGTCCAACCCCGACCCCACCACCTGGGTCTACGACCTGCGCGCCGGGGTGCACTTCCACGACGGCACGGTGATGACCGCCGACGACGTCGTGTACAGCCTCGGCCGGCAGATCAACCCGGACAACGCGGCGGCCTGGGCCTCGGTGTTCCAGAACGTGGACTCCCTCACCAAGACCGGGCCGCTGCAGGTCACCGTCAAGCTCAAGCAGCCCGACTCCCAGTTCCCGCAGTACATGGCGACGGCCGCCGGCGTGGTCGCGTCCAAGGCCGGGATCGAGGCCGCGGGCAAGGACTACGGCACCGCGGGCGGCCTGGACTGCACCGGCCCGTTCAAGCTCGGCACCTGGAACAAGGGCCAGTCGATCGAGCTGCAGCGCTTCGACGACTACTGGGGCACCAAGGCCAAGTCCAAGAAGGCCGTGTTCAGCTTCCTCACCGACCCGTCGGCCCGCACCAACGCGATGCTCACCGGCGACGTCGACGGCGGCTACCTGATCCCCACCGAGAGCTACGACCGGCTCAAGAAGAGCGGCGCGGGGACGCTCTACTTCGGCGAGGGCCTGAGCACCGTCAACCTCAACGTCACCAGCATGGCCGGCCCGCTCGGCGACGTCCGGGTGCGCCGGGCGCTCTCCCTCGCCCTCGACCGCTCCGGCTTCGTCCGGACCGGCCTGGCCGGCGCGGGCACCGTCACCGGCTCCCTCACCACCCGGGCGGCCTGGGCCGGCGCCCCGGAGGACGTGCGCCGGAGCGCCTTCGAGAACCTCACGCCCACCGCGCAGGACATCGACAAGGCCAAGGCGCTCGTCCAGGAGGCCGGCGCCAAGGGCAGGACGCTGACCGTCGCGACCAGCAGCATCGGCCAGGACGTCTCGCTGCTCGCCACCGCCGTCCAGGCCGCGGGCGCGAAGATCGGCCTCGACGTCCAGCTGAAGACGATCGCGCCGAACGCCTTCACCTCGCTGTTCACCGACCCCAAGGCGCGCGAGGGCCTGGACATGTTCCCGGAGACGTACTACGAGTCCGTCACCGACCCGCTCGACCTGCTCACCAACTTCAAGACCGGCGCCTACCAGAACTACTCCGGGTTCAGCGACAAGGCCTACGACGACCTCGTCGACCAGGCCTCCGCGGAGTACGACCCGGCCAAGCGCGCCGCCATCGAGGCCAAGCTCCAGCAGACGGCCTCCGAGCAGCTGCTGTGGATCCCGGTCGCCGAGTGGCCGACCACCGTCTTCATGAACAAGCGGATCACCGGCGCCCCGACCACCATCTCGTACATGTACTACCCGTGGGCGGCCGACGTGGGGGCCGCACGGTGAACTTCCTGAGATTCGCCGTCCGGCGGCTGGTCGAGATGGCCGTCACCCTGCTCGGCGCCTCGTTCGTGGTCTTCGGAGCGATGTACCTGGCGCCGGGCAGTCCGGCGAGTTTCCTCCTGTCGGGTCGGTCGGCCTCGCCGGCCGCCCTGCAGGCGCTCAACGCCCAGTACCACCTCGACGACCCCTTCCTGGTCCGCTACCTGCGCTGGCTCGGGCAGATCGTGCAGGGCGACTTCGGACGCTCCATCACCTACCGCACCGACGTCTCCGCGCTGCTCGCCGACCGGCTGCCCGCGACCCTGCTGCTGGTGGCCATGGCGCTGGTGGTGGTCCTGCTCATCGGCCTGGCGCTCGGTTGGATCGGCGCCGTCCGCGGCGGCCGGACCGACGCCACGATCCTGGTCACCACCACCCTCGCGGTGGGCACGCCGTCCTTCGTCGCGGCCGTCCTGCTGCAGGGCCTGTTCGCGGTGAAGCTGGGCTGGTTCCCGACCAGCGGTGCGGGTGACGGCCTCGGCGACATGCTCTGGCACCTCACGCTGCCCGCCGTCGCCCTGGCCCTCTACCTGATCGGCATGCTCGCCCGGGTCACCCGCTCGGCGATGCTGGACGCGCTGGAGGGCGAGCACGTCACCGTCGCCCGCAGCCGCGGCGTGCCGGAGCGCGAGGTGATCCGCCGGCACGTGTTCCGCAACTCGCTGGGCACCGTGCTCACCACCGGCGGCCTGATCGTCTCCACCCTGCTGGTCTGCACCATCCTGGTGGAGTCCGCGTTCAGCATCGGCGGCATCGGCCAGCTCCTCGAACTGTCCACCAGCACCAAGGACTTCCCGACCGTCCAGGCCATCTCCCTGATCATCGTCGTCCTGTTCATGGTCGTGAACCTGGTCGTCGACCTGCTCCACCCGCTGGTCGATCCCCGGGTCACCCTCGGTTCGAGGAGGTCCGACGCATGAGTGTCGTGCTCACCCGCCGGCCCGGCCTCGCCCGCGTCAAGGCCGCCCGCGCCCCGCTCTACCTGTTCTGCCTCGGCTTCGTCGTGCTGGTGGTGGCGGCGGCCCTGCTCGCGTCCTGGCTGTCGCCGTACGACCCGAACGAGGTCGACCTGTCCGGTGCCCTCGCCGGGCCCTCCGCCGACCACCTGCTCGGCGTCGACGCCGCCGGCCGCGACACCCTCTCGCGGCTGCTGCTCGGCGCCCGGACCTCACTGCTCGGCCCGCTCGGCGTGGTCGTGTTCTCGACCGTCGCCGGAATCGTGGTCGGCCTGGCCGCCGGCTGGCGGGGCGGCTGGCTCGACTCGGTGCTGTCCCGCAGCACCGAGCTGGTCTTCGCCTTCCCCGGCATGCTGCTCGCCATCCTGATCGTCTCGGTCTACGGGGAGGGCCTGCTCGCGCCGGTCACCGCCCTCGCGATCGCCTACCTGCCCTACGTCTCCCGCCTCACCCGCTCGCTGGTGCTGGCCGAGCGGACGCGCCCCTACGTCGCCGCGTACCAGGTCCAGGGGCACTCCGCCCTGCAGATCTGCCTGCGGCACGTCCTGCCGAACATCGCGCCGACCGTCCTCGCCCAGTCCACCATCAACTTCGGATACGCCCTCATGGATCTGGCCGGCCTCTCCTTCCTCGGACTCGGCGTCCCCGCACTCACCCCCGACTGGGGCCGCATGGTCTTCGACGGCCAGACCGCCATCCAGCACGGCTACCCGCTCTCCGCGGTCCTGCCCTGCGCCGTCATCGTGCTGACCGTCGTCGCCTTCAACGTCGTCGGCGAGCGCTGGGCCGACCAGGTCGCCCGGAGGACCGCGTGAACGCACTCGACATCCAGGGGCTGCGGCTGCGGCTGCCCGGCACCGCCCGCCCCGTCCTCGACGGCGTCGACCTCACCGTCGCCCCCGGCGAGACCGTCGCGCTCGTCGGGGAGTCCGGCTCCGGCAAGACCCTCACCTCGCGCGGCGCCCTCGGCCTGCTGCCGCCCGGGGCGGACCCGGAGGGCCGGATCCTCGTCGACGGCGAGGACGTCCTCACCATGGACGCCGACCGGCTGCGCACCCTGCGCACCGGCAAGGCCGCCATGGTCTTCCAGGACCCGCGCGCGGCGGTCAACCCGCTGCGGCGCATCGGGGACTTCCTCACCGAGAGCGTCACCCTCACCGGGGTGCTGAGCAGGGCGGACGCCGACCGGCGCGCCGTCGAGCTGCTCGACGCCGTCGGCCTCGGGCCGGACCTGCTGCGCCGCTACCCCGGCCAGCTGTCCGGCGGCATGCTGCAGCGCGTCATGATCGCCGCCGCGCTGATGGGCGACCCGGTCCTGCTGCTCGCCGACGAGCCCACCACCGCGCTCGACGTCACCAGCCAGGCCGAGGTCATCGCGCTCCTGGACGGGCTGCGCGAACGCTTCGGCACCGGCCTGCTGTTCGTCACCCACGACCTCGGCCTCGCCGCCGCGATCAGCGACCGGGTCTACGTGATGTACGCCGGCCGGATCGTCGAGACCGGCCCGGCCGAGCGCCTGTTCGACCATCCCCGCCACCCCTACACGGCCGCCCTGCTGGCCTCCACCCCCCGGCTGGACAACCCCTCCGGCAGGCTCGCCGCGATCGACGGTCAACCACCGGACCTGCGGCAGGAGTTGACCGGCTGCCCGTTCGCCGCCCGCTGCCCGCTCGCCACCGACCTGTGCCGCGAGCAGGCCCCGCCGGCGCGGCCCGTCCCGGGGGAGCCCGGGCACCTGGCCGCCTGCCACCACAGCGACCTCCTCGAAGGGAGCGCCAGCCGTGCCTGAGCCCGGAAGCACCCCGCACGACCCGGACCGGACGCCCCCGCCCGCGCTGGAGGTCACCGGGCTGCGCCGCACCTTCGGCACCGTACGGGCCGTCGACGACGTGTCCTTCACCCTCGCGGCCGGCGGATCGCTCGGCATCGTCGGCGAGTCCGGCTCCGGCAAGACCACCACCGCCCGCATCGTCGTCGGCCTCGAACAGGCCGACGAGGGGCGGGTCGCGGTCCGCGGCCGGGCCCGGACCGGCCCGGTCCGGGGACGGGCGGCGCGGCTGGCCCGCGCCCGCGAGGTCCAGATGGTCTTCCAGGACCCGTACCTCT
The DNA here is from genome assembly GCF_044453265.1 of Kitasatospora sp. NPDC051705. NCBI lineage: Bacteria > Bacillati > Actinomycetota > Actinomycetes > Kitasatosporales > Streptomycetaceae > Kitasatospora > Kitasatospora sp. NPDC051705. The sequence continues at coordinate 45,965 of NZ_JBITCO010000039.1, forward strand.
CCCTGGACCCGCGCACCAGCGTCGAGGCCGTGCTGCGGGAGACCCTGCGCCTGCACTTCCCCGGCACCGACCACGGGGCCCGGATCACCGAGCTCCTCGACCAGGTCGGCCTCGGCACGCGCGCGGCGGACGCGCTGCCGCGCCAGCTCTCCGGCGGGCAGCGCCAACGCGTCGCCATCGCCCGGGCGCTGGCCGTCCAGCCGGCCGTCATGGTCCTGGACGAGGCGGTCGCCGCGCTCGACGTCTCCGTCCAGGCCCAGGTCCTCAACCTGCTCGCCGACATCCGCGAGCAGACCGGCATCGGCTACCTGTTCATCACCCACGACCTCGGGGTCGTCCGCTGCGTCACGGACGAGGTGATCGTGATGCGGCACGGGCGGATCGTCGAGGCCGGGCGCACCGCGGAGGTCCTCGACGACCCGCAGCACGGTTACACCCGGCTGCTGCTGGAGTCCGTGCCCCGGCCCGGCTGGGATCCCGACCGGATCGCCGCCGCGCGCCGGGCGCTGTAGGCCGCCGCGGTCCGGCAGGTGGTGGGGCCTGCCGGACCGCGGTACCAGGGGTGCGGGCCGGTGCGGGCCGCCCGGAGCCGGGCCGGCACCCGTCCGGCCGGGTTCACCCCGATGGCCGATGCCTGTCGGGCCGGGACCGGGCCGCCCGTTCCGTAGCGTGCGGGTCCGGACCCCAGGCACCTACCGGAACGAGGCCCCCCATGGCTCACCCCCGGCCGTCCCGCCGCACGCTGCTGCGCTCCGGGGCCGCGCTCGCCGCGCTGGCCCTGACCGACGGCTGCTCCTCCGGCGGCGGCGACGAACCGTCCGCCCCGAGCGGCACCGCCACGGCCCCGGCCCCGACGGACACCCCGTCCGCCGCGGCCCGGGCGATGCCCGCCGAATCGGCCCCGCACACCCGGACCTTCATGGCCTGGCCGGCCCTGGAGGAGGTGTGGGGCGACCAACTCCCCGGCGTCCGCGAGGACATCGCCGGGCTGGCCCGGACCATCGCCGGCTTCGAGCCCGTCGTGCTGCTGGCCCGGCCCGACCAGGCGGACCAGGCCCGGCAGGCCTGCGGCTCCAGCGTCGAGGTGCTCGAGCTGATGGTCGACGACCTCTGGGCCCGGGACACCGGCCCGACCTTCGTCACCGGCCCGCAGGGGCTCGCCGGGGTCGACTTCAACTTCAACGGCTGGGGGAACAAGCAGACCCACGCCGACGACAGCCAGGTCGCCCGCAACCTGCTGGAGCACTACGGCGTCACCCGCGTCCAGGCGCCCGTCACCGGCGAGGGCGGCGGCATCGAGGTGGACGGCGACGGCACGCTGATGGCCACCGAGAGCTCCTGGGTCAACGACAACCGCAACCCCGGCAAGTCCCGCGACCAGATCGAGGCGGCCTTCAAGGACCTGCTCGGGGTCCGGAAGGTGCTGTGGTTCAAGGGGGTCGCCGGCCAGGACATCACCGACTGCCACGTCGACGCGCTCGCCCGCTTCGCCGAACCCGGCACCGTCGTCCTCCACCGCCCGGCCGCGAACACCCCGCCGGACATCTGGAGCATGGCCTCCGACCAGGCGCTCCAGGTCCTGAAGTCCGCCACCGACGCCGGCGGGCGCACGCTCAGGGTGGTCGAGATCCCGGAGCCCGACTTCGACCTGATCCAGGGGTCGGGCAAGAACTTCCTCGCCACCTACATCAACTACTACGTCTGCAACGGGGGCGTCATCGTGCCGCGCTTCGGGGACCAGGCGGCCGACGACCGGGCGGCGGGCATCATCGGCGACCTCCACCCGGGGCGGAAGGTCACCCCCGTCACCATCGACCACATCGCCGGTGGCGGGGGCGGCATCCACTGCGCCACCCAGCAGCAGCCCGCCGTCCCCGGGGCGAGCCCGTCCTAGGGTTTTGTCTGTCGGGGCCTGTCCGACGAGGGGCCCGGTCAGACGGTGGCGGACAGCGAGGCCATCAGGGTGCGCAGCACCTGCGCGGCGTCCACGGTGCCGTCGAGCGAGCCGATGGCGGCGATCCCGTCCACGGCCGCGGCGAAGGCCTCGCCGAGCGGGACGGGGTCGGCGGCGGAGCCGCGCTCGTCGACCAGCACCCCGAAGAGGCGGACGAAGCAGGACCGCCACCGCGCGTACTCGGCCTCCAGGCTGACCCTGACCCGTTCGTCGTTCAGGGCGAGCCAGTGCAGGGCGGCGTGCAGCCGCGCGAGGTCCGGGCTCTCCGGCCGCGTCAGCAGGGTCAGCACCCGCTCCGCCCGCTCGGCGTAGCCGCCCGGGCCGTCCACCGCCCGTTCGAGGGGGGCGATCCACTCGGGCCGGATGTCCGCGACCACCGCGACGATCAGGTCGGTGCGGTCCGCGAAGTGGTAGTGGCACATCCCGTGCGAGACCTCGCACAGCGCGGCCACGTTGCGGGTGGTGAAGCGGCCGGCGCCGGCGCCGGCGAGGAGGGTCCGGGCCGCCGCGATCAGCCGGGCCCGGGTCTGCTCGCCCTTGGCGGAGGAGCGCGTCCGGCCGTTGCCGGCCGGTGTCGCGGAGGGAGCCGGGGCCGTGCCTGTCGCCTGCGTCGCCATGGCGGCAACTGTAGCCAGGACCGGGGCGCGGCGGCAGGGAGACGGCCGTGGTCGTGGGGCCGCCGGGGCGGTCCGGACGGTCCGCGGGCGTTCCCCTGGCGGCTTCCGGGCGGCCCGGGGCGGGCGCGGTCGGGGGAAGTCGGGGGCGGATGCCTGCGCAAACTATTGACCGAGCGCTTGGTCAGTTCTACCTTTCCGGTCAACTGCGGTGCATGCAGCCGGCATTGACATGGAGGCAGAGATGAACGACCAGCTCAGATCCGAGCAGGCGGCCACGGCGGGCGTCGGCCGACGCGGATTCCTCGCGGCCGCGGGACTGGCCGCGGCCGGGGCCGCGCTGACCGTCGCCACCGGCGGCCCGGCCTCGGCCGGGCAGCGGCGCGGCACGGCGACTGACGGGCGGACGCTCACCGCCACCGGCCTCGTCGTGCCGATCGACACCGCCCGGCACGCCCGCACCTGGATGGCCTGGCCGGACAGCAGCACCATCTGGCGCAGCAAGCTCGCCGGCGTGCAGTCGAACATCGCGCTCATCGCGAAGACCATCGCGAAGTACGAGCCGGTCACCATGCTCGCCAACCCCGCCAGCGTCTCCAAGGCGCGCTCGATGTGCGGCACGGCCGTCACGGTCATCGGCGACATCCCGGTCGACGACTGCTGGATGCGCGACACCGGCCCGGTCTTCCGCACCGACGGCGCGGGCGGGTTCGACGCGGTCGGCTTCAACTTCAACGGCTGGGGCAACCGGCAGACGCACGCCAACGACGCACTGGTCGCCCGCCGCGTCGCCGCCTACCTCGGCGTCCCGTTCACCGCCGCCGGGCTCGTCACCGAGGGCGGCGCCGTCGAGACCGACGCGGCCGGCACCCTGATGGCGACCAGGAGCAGCATCCTCAACGGCAACCGCAACCCCGGCATGTCGCAGGCCCAGGTCGAGGCGGCCCTGTGCACCGCCTACGGGGCCACCAAGGTGATCTGGTTCCCCGGCATCGCCGGCCAGGACATCACCGACGACCACGTGGACGCCACCTCCCGGTTCGTCGGCGGCGGCACGGCCGTGGTGCAGGCGCCGCTGGCCGGTGACACCGACGTCTGGTCCAACGACGAGCGCCAGCAGTACCAGATCCTGTCCGCCGCCACCGGCGGGCAGGGCACCCCGATCTCCGTCAGCCGGATCCAGGGCCCCGACTACAACCTGATCCGCTCGACCAACCCGTCCTTCGTCGGCTCCTACGCCAACTACTACCTCTGCAACGGCGCGGTGATCTCCGCCCAGTTCGGCGACACCAAGGCCGACGCGGCCGCCCGGACCACGCTCGCCCGGCTCTTCCCCGGCCGGACGGTCGAACAGCTCAACATCGACAACCTCGGCGCCGGGGGCGGCGGCATCCACTGCGTCACCCAGCAGCAGCCCGTTCCCTAGCGGGTGCCGTGCGGCGGGGCGGGCGCCGGCCCGCCCCTCCGCACCGGGCCCGGTGCGGAGGGGCGGCCGGGCGGTCCGTGGCGGGTCAGCCGAGGGAGGGGATGTCGTGGGTCGCGCAGTGGATGCCGCCACCGCCGGCGGCTATCGCGTCGATCTTCACGGGGACGATCTCGCGGGTGGGGAAGTACTGCTTGAGGATCTGCTGGGCGCGGTCGTCGGCCCGGGCGTCGCCGAACTTCGGCAGGTAGACGCCCTTGTCGCCGATGTAGAAGTTCATGTACGAGGAGACGAAGGCGTCGCCGCGGCCGGTGATCTTGTCCGGGTCGGGCTGCTGGAGCTCGACGACCTCCAGCTTCCGGCCGCGCGCGTCGGTGGCGGTCTTGAACACCGAGCGCGCCTGGTCGGCGGAGCGGGACCAGACGTCGGCCGGGGTCCCGGGGAAGGCCTGGTCGAGCAGGACGACGCCGGGTGCGGCGAAGCGGGTCAGGCAGTCGACGTGGGCGTCGGTGATGTCCTTGCCCTTGACGCCGGCGAGCCAGATCACCTTGGTGACGCCGAGGACCCGCTTGAGTTCGGCCTCGACCTGGTCGCGGCTCATGCCGGGGTTGCGGTTGTCGTTGACGACGGAGCTCTCGGTGACCATCAGGGTGCCCAGGCCGTCGGTCTCGAAGGAGCCGCCCTCGGCGACCAGCGTGGTCTCGACGCGCTCCACGCCGTACTTCGCCAGCACCGCCCGGGCGACCTTGGCGTCGTTGCCGCGCTGCTGCTTGCCGCCCCAGCCGTTGAAGTTGAAGTCGACGCCCTTGACCTTGCCGCCCTCCTCGACGAACACCGGCAGGGTGTCCCGGGCCCACAGGTCGTCCACCGCGATCGGCACCACCTCGACGGCCGAGCCGCACGCCTTCTGCGCGGCGTCCTTCTGCTCGGGGCGGGCCATCATGACCACGGGCTCGCGGGCCGAGATGGCCTGGGCCAGCCCGGCGACGTCCCGTCGCACGTCCGGGAGCTGGTCGCCCCAGACCGTCTCGGAGGCCGGCCAGGACATCACCGTGCGCAGGTGCTTGTCCCACTCGGCGCCGAAGCGGCGGGGGCCGGAGCCGGTGCCGCCGGACTGCGTCGGCAGCGCGGTCGCCTCCGGGTCGAGGCCGTCGAGGTCGTTGCAGGCGGTGAGGCCGAAGGCGAGGACACCGGCGCCGGCGAGGGAGCGCACCAGGGTGCGGCGGGACAGGTCGGTGGGCATGCGGGATCTCCAGACGGGGTCGTGAGGGTTTCGGGAGAGGTGCCACGGGCGGGGCGCCCGGCGGTGCGGTTCCGTGCGGTTCCGAGCCGCGCGATTCCGAGCCGCGCGGTTCCGCGTGGTGCGGTTCCGCGTGGTGCGGTGCGGGCCGGACGGGCCCTACGGCAGCGGCTCGTGCATGGTCGAGCAGTGGATGCCGCCGCCGCCGGCCATCAGGCGGTCCACGTCGAGCTGGACGACGTGACGGCCGGGGAAGGCAGCGGCGAGCGCCTCCTTCGCGGCCGCGTCCTTGTACGCGTCGCCGAACTGGGCGGTGACGACCCCGCCGTTGACGACGTGGAAGTTGAGGTAGGAGTAGACGAACTTGGAACTGCGGGAGCGCACGGTGTCCGGGCCGTGCACGGGGATGACCTGCAGCCGGCGGCCGCGGGCGTCGGTGGCGGCGGACAGGATCGCGAACTGCTCGCGGGCGTCCCGCGCCCAGGCGTCGTTGCGGTCCGCCGGCGGCAGCTGGACCATCACGACGCCGGGCCGGATGAACCGCGAGGTGACGTCGACGTGGTCGTCGGTGATGTCCTGGCCCTTGATCCCGGGCAGCCAGATCATCTCGTCCGCGCCGTAGGCGTCCAGGACGGCGTCCTCGATCTCGTCCCGGCTCATGCCGCGGTTGCGGTTCTTGTTGACCAGGCTGCTCTCGGTGGCCATGACGGTGCCGTCGCCGTCGGTCTCGATCGCCCCGCCCTCGCCGACGAAGTCCGCGTAGGAGTGGCGCAGGCCGCGGCGGGCGGCCAGGCGCTCGGCGACCAGGGCGTCGTCGTCGTGGATCTGCTTGTTCCCCCAGCCGTTGAAGTTGAGGACCACCGCGTCCAGCCCGCCGCGGCCGTCCCGGCGGAACACCGGGGCGATGTCGCGCATCCACAGGTCGTCGGTGGGGATGGCGGTCGTCACCTCGACCGACGGCCCGCACCAGGAGCGGGCCTTGTCCGCGGTGTAGTCGTCGGGGGCGCACATGACCACCGGCTCGAACTGGGCGATCGTCCGGGCGATCAGGGCGATGTCCTCCTGGATCCGGCCCAGGCGCAGCCCCCACACGCCCCGGCGGGAGGGCCAGGACATCCAGGTCCGCGCGTGCGGGACGTCGTCCGCGGGCACCCAGGAGTAGGTTCCGGTGGAGCGGTCATCGCGGTGGTGGGTCATGAGGGTCTCCAGATCGTGCGACGGTGCCGGGAGGGGGCGGGCCACCAGGTCCACTGTTCGCGCCGCGACGCACCGGCGCACCAGGTGGCACGGTCCGGTGGCTGCACCCCGCCCGCGGTCCCACACTCGCATTGACTGAAAAGTCAGTCAAACTTATCGGCACACCTTGACCCGATCAGCGGTGAAGGGGCACGGAGCGTGACGAATCGGACGGGGGCGGCCGGCCCGGAGCGGGCCCGCCCGCCCCACCCGGTCAGGAGCCGAGACCCGCCAGCTCGGTCTCGACGGCCTCGGACATCAGCGTGCGGGCGTGCGCCAGCGGCAGGCTGCCGCTGAGCCAGCGCATGCTCACGCCCTCCAGCAGCGCGGTCAGCCGCTCGGCCGCACCGGCCAGCGCGACCGCCGAGGACATCGGCCGCACCTCGCCGATCAGCTCGGCGATCTCCTGCACCCAGACCCGGGTGGCCCGCGCCAGATCCTCGCGCAGCGTCTCGTCGAACACCGCACTGGCCCTCAGTTCGCCCCAGGCGGTGCTGTTCTCCCGCACCTCGGCGCTGTCCTGGAGCTCCAGCAGCAGCGTCTGGTCCAGCTCCTCGCGCGGCGTCAGCGGGGGCGCGTCCGCGGGCCGGTCGGTGGTGTACCGCTCCGCCCGGTCGTTGATGAACTCCAGGGTCTGCCGGAGGATCCCCGTGCGGTCCTTGAAGTGGTAGTAGATCAGCGCGGTGGAAACCCCCGCCTCGGCGGCGAGCTCCTCGACCCGCAGGCCGCGCACCCCGCGTCGCGCGATCACCCGCGCCGCTGCTTCCAAGATCGACGTTTTACGACTGGCCACGGCCGCCACCTTACCGGGACGCCCCCGCCGGCCTCCGGGCACCGCCTGACCCGTCCGTCAGCGACCGGCCAGACGCGCGGGCGCGTTTGTATCCGTCGGGTATCGGCGGGGGCTCGGCCGGCCGTCGGTCCGCCGCCGCTCCAGGGGGCTCGGCCGTCGCGGCGGAGGCCGCGAGAGGTGGCCCGACCTGGGAGTTCGCGGCGGCGGGGTGGGCCGGGCCGCCCCTTCGGCCCGGCGGCGGGGGGCCGGGAGCTGTCGTAGGGTTTCCGGACGGGCGCCCGGTGACGCCGCCGGACCCGTCCCGCACCCCACTCCACCACGCCCCGAGGAGCCGCCCGCCGTGTCCCCGCCCCCCGTCCGCGTGCTGCTGGTGGAGGACGACGAGCTGATGCGGAGGTCGTTCACCGTCGCGCTGGAACGCTACGGGTACCGGATGCGGGCCGCGGCCGACGGGCTGACCGGCCTGGAGCTCTTCCGGGAGGAGGAGTTCGACCTGCTCGTCCTCGACGTGATGCTGCCCGGGCTGGACGGGATCGGGCTCTGCCGCCGGATCCGGGAGACCAGCCTGGTGCCCGTGCTGATGATGTCCGCGCGCGGGGACGGACTCGACGTCGTCGCCGGCCTGGAGGCGGGCGCGGACGACTACGTGGTCAAGCCCGTGGACACCTACGTCCTGGTGGCCCGGATCCGCTCGCTGCTCCGGCGGGCGACGTACGCGCCGCTCCCGGGGCGCGGTCCCGACACCGGGGACGTGCTGGTCTTCGGCGACCTCACCGTCGACACCGCCGGCATGGTCGTCACCGTCGCGGGCAGCCCCGTCGCGCTGACCCCGACCGAGCTCAAACTGCTGCTGGAGTTCGCCGCCCACCCCGGCGTCGTGCTGGAACGGCACACCCTGCTGCGCGAGGTCTGGGAGTACGGCTGGGACGGCGACAGCCGCGTGGTGGACCTCTGCGTGCAGCGGCTGCGCCGGAAGCTGGGCCGGGACCGGATCGAGACGGTCCGCGGGTTCGGCTACAAGCTCCGGCGCTGAGCGGTGCGCCCGTTCTCCCGGCTGCGGCCGGCCCGCACCTCGCTGCGCTGGAAGATCGCCGCCCTGGCCGCGGCCACGGCCTGCCTGGTCGTCGCGGCCGTGGGCGTGCTGGTGCACCTGTGGACGGCGCACGACGTCCGCGACCGGGCCGGGGCACAGGCCTTCAACGCCGTGTACTCGGCCGTCGACGTCTACCGGCGCACCGGCACCCTCGCGGACGGCGCCGAACTCGACCCCGACGCACTGCCCGCCGCCCTGCGCCACCCCGCCGACGACGCCCGGCACACCGCCTACGACGGGCGCGTCGAGGGCAACCTGGGGCCGAGCGTCTGGGCTGCCCAGCGGACCGCCGGGCCCGGCAGCCCGGTGCTGGCCGTCCGGGTCAACCTGAGCCCGGAGCTGCACGACCTGCGCCGGCTCGACGTGACGATGGCCCTCGCCTCGCTGCTCGCCCTCGCGGCGGCCGCGCCACTGGCGGTCTACGGGGCCGGCCTGGTCGCCCGCCGGCTGCAGCGGGTCTCCGAGACGGCCGGCCGGATCTCCGCCGGGGACCTCGACGCCCGGACCGGGCCCACCGCGGGCCGGGACGAGGTGGCCGAGATCGCCGCCACCGTCGACCGGATGGCCGACGACCTCGGCCGGCGGCTGCGCACCGAACGACGGTTCACCGCCGACGTGGCGCACGAACTGCGCACCCCGGTCGGCGGTCTGCTGGCCGCCGTCGACCTGCTGCCGCCCGGCGAGACCGAGGACCTGCTCCGGGCCCGGGTCCGCGACCTGCGCGCCCTGGTCGAGGACCTCCTGGAGATCTCCCGCCTGGACGCCGGCGCGGAGCGGCCCGTCCGGGCCCGGGTGCCGCTCGGGGCGGTCGTCACCGAGGCCGTGCAGCGCACCGGGCTCGGGGGCACCGAGGTCGTCGTCCCCGGCGCTTCGCCGCGCGCGGGGGCGGGGGCAGGGGCGGGGCAGATGGACGCAGAGGCCGTGGCGGCCCCGGACACCGAGGGCACCGCGGACGACGTGGAGACCGCGGGCACCGTGGACGACGTGGAGACCGCGGGCACCGTGGACGACGTGGAGACCGCGGGCACCGTGGAGACCGACCCGCGCCGGCTGGAGCGGATCGTCGGCAACCTGGTGGTCAACGCCCACCGGCACGGGGCCGGCCCGGTGCGGGTCACCGTCGAGGGCCGGACGGTCGTCGTGCGCGACCACGGCCCCGGCTTCCCGCCCGACCTGTTGCGGCACGGCCCCCGCCGCTTCCACACCGGCTCCGCCGAGCGCGGCCCGGGCCACGGCCTGGGACTGACCATCGCCCTCGGGCAGGCCCGGCTGCTCGGGGCCGACCTGCGGCTGGACAACGCCCCGGACGGCGGCGCCGTCGCCACCCTGCGGCTGCCCGGCTGACCCCGGAAGCGCACCGCCGGCCGCGGTGACCGAGGCGCACCGCCGGGCCCGGTGACCCGCCCGCGCGCAGCCGGGCGACGGAACCGATACGGAGTGGAGCGCGCGGTGATACACCGCGGCCGGGGCCCCCGATACACGCCCCGGACACCCTCGACGTGCACCCTTCCGCACCGACGAGGAGCCCGCCGTGACCGCCGACCCCCTTGCCCGCCACGCCCTGCTCACCACACCCGGGATCGCGGCCGCCACCACCGACCTGACCAGGGTCTACGGCGCCGGCGACACCCGGGTCACCGCCCTGGACCGGGTCAGCGTGGCCTTCCGGGAGGCCGAGTTCACCGCGATCATGGGACCCTCCGGCTGCGGCAAGTCGACCCTGATGCACTGCGCCGCCGGCCTGGACACCCCCAGCTCCGGTTCCGTGCGGATCGGCACCACCGAGCTGGGCACGCTGGGCGACCAGCAGCTGACCCGGCTGCGCCGGGACCGGATCGGCTTCGTCTTCCAGGCGTTCAACCTGCTGCCGACACTCACCGCGCTGGAGAACATCACGCTGCCGCTGACCATCGCCGGGCGCCGGCCGGACCGGCAGTGGCTGGACCGCGTGGTCGCCATGGTCGGGCTCGCCGGCCGCCTCCACCACCGGCCCGCGCAGCTGTCCGGCGGCCAGCAGCAGCGCGTCGCGGTCGCCCGGGCGCTGACCTCCCGGCCCGCGATCGTCTTCGCCGACGAGCCCACCGGCAACCTCGACTCGCACGCCGGCGCCGAGGTGCTCGGCTTCCTGCACGCCTCGGTGCGCGAGCTGGGACAGACGGTGGTCATGGTCACCCACGACCCGGTCGCCGCCGGCTACGCGGACCGCGTGGTGTTCCTCTCCGACGGCCGCCTGGTCGACGAGATGACGCGGCCCACCCCGGAGCGGGTCCTCGGGGTCATGAAGGGCTTCGACGCCCGCTCCCGCACCAGCTGACGCGTCGCCGGCCGACGCCCGCGCCCACCCGCCCCCGTCCTCCACTCCTCCCGAAAGCCGCCCATGCTGAGAACAGCCCTGCGCAACGTCCTGGCGCACAAGGCCCGTCTGGCCATGACCGTCCTCGCGGTCTGCCTCGGCGTCGCCTTCGTCTGCGGCACCCTCGTCTTCGCGGACTCGACCGCCGCCGCCCACCGCGCCGCCGCCTCCAGGAACTTCGCGGACACCGCCGTCACCGTCACCGCGCGGGCGGACCCCACCGCGGGCCCGGCGGACCGGCGCGAGGACGTGCTCACCGACGCGCTCGCGCGGACCCTGGCCCAGCTGCCCGGCGTCGCCGCCGTCCGGCCCTCCGTCGACGGCGCCGCCGTGCTGAACGCCGCGGACGGCAGCCCGCTGAGGGTCCGGCCCGGGGCGAACCTGGCCGCGGCCTACGTCCCCGCCACGGGTGGGAAGGACGGCGGGACGGCCGGCCGGGACGCCCGCTACCCCCTGGTCGAGGGCCGCGCCCCCGCCGGCGGTGACGAGATCGCCGTGGACGTGGGCACCGCCGCCGCCGGCCGGTTGCACCTGGGCGACCGGGTCACGCTGGCCACCGACGGGCCGGCCATGACCAAGCGGCTCGTCGGCCTCGTCACCACCGCCGACACCCGGGTCACCGCCCGCGGCACCCTCGTCCTGTTCGACCGGGCGACCGCCCAGGAGCTGTTCGCCGCCCCGGAGCACTACACCGCGATCGACCTGTCCGCCGTGCCCGGCACCGCTCAGGCCGAACTCGCCCGGCGGGTCGCCGAGGTGCTCCCCGCGGAGCGGGCCGAGGCCGTCACCGGCGCGGCCCTGGCCGTTCAGCAGGCCGCCTACGTGGGCGTGCTGACCCGCGGGTACGAGAAGACGCCGATGGTCTTCGCCGGGGTCGCGCTGTTCATCGGTTCGTTCCTGGTCGTCAACACCTTCACCATGCTCGTCACCCGGCGCAGCCGCGAGATCGCGCTGCTGCGGGCGATCGGCGCCTCCCGCCGTCAGGTCGTCCGGACCGTCCTGGCGGAGGCACTGCTGGTCGGCCTCGCCGCCTCGGCGGCCGGGTTCGCGCTGGGCCTCGGCGTCGCCACCGTGCTGCCCGGGGTCCTGGGCGGTGGGGACACGCTGCCGCACGGCCCGCTGGTGATCGGGCCGCGCCCCGTCGCGGCGGCGCTCGGCGTGGGGGTGGGCGTGACGGTGCTCGCCGCGTGGCTGCCCTCGCGCAGGGCCGCGCGGGTCGCGCCGGTCGAGGCGCTGCGCACCGTCCAGCAGCCGCCCGCCGGCCGGGCCGGCCTCCGGGCCGGGGCGGGCCTGGCCCTGCTGCTCGCCGGGGCCGGCCTGCTGGTCGCGCTCGCGGCCACCGCCGAGGACGCCTCCGAGGCGAACCTGCGCAACGCCCTGCTGGGCAGCGGCCTGCTCGTCGTCGCACTGGTCGTGCTGGCGCCGCTGCTGGTGGCCCCGGCGGTGCGCGCCATCGGCCGGCCGGCCGATGCGCTCGGCCGGCGGCTGACCGGCGGCACCGGGATCACCGGTCACCTCGCCCGGCAGAACGTGCTGCGCGACCCGCGGCGCACCGCGGCGACCGCCGCCACCCTGCTGGTCAGCACCGCACTGGTCACCGGCCTCGCCGTCGTGGGCCACTCCACCGGGCAGGCCCTCGACCGTCGGGCCGCGGCCGGGCTCGGCGCCGACTACGTGATCGGCACCGGCAGCACCACGGCCGGCATCGACCCGGACGCCGTCCGGCGGGTGGCCGGGGCGGGCGGTGTGCGGACCGCGAGCGCCGTCACCGACTCCACCCTGTTCCTCGGCGGCGGCGTCCGGGAGGTCTCCGGGGTGGACCCGGCCACGGTCGGCGAGGTGATGCGGCTGCACTTCCTCGGCGGCTCCGCGCAGGACCTCGGGCCGGGCCGCATCGCCCTCTCCGAGACCGTCGCCCGGGAGAACGGTCTGCGCACCGGCAGCCGGGTCGAGGCCCGGATCGGCCCGGGCGGGGAACCCGCCCCCTACACCGTCGTGGGCGTCTACCAGGACAATCCCACCGCCCGCGACGCGCTCGGCGCCGAAGACGAGGTGCGGCGGCACGCCTTCCGGCCGGGCTCCGTCCAGCGGATCCTGGTGCGGACGGAGGGCGGCGAGGTCTCCGCGGCGGTGGAGGACCGGCTGCGGGCCGCGGTGGGCGGCAACCCGCTGCTGACGGTGCGGGACCGGGCCGCGGTCGTCCGGGCCGCCGCGGGCACCGTGGGCGACCTGCTGACCCTGGTGAACGGGCTGCTCGTGATCGGGGTGGTGATCGCCGTGCTCGGCGTCGCGAACACGCTGGCGGTGTCCGTGGCCGAGCGCACCCGGGAGATCGGTGCGCTGCGCGCCCTGGGCATGGACCGGGCGGGTGTCCGGCGGATGATCCGGCTGGAGGCGGTGACCGTCGCGGCGTTCGGCACCGGGCTGGGCCTGGCCGGCGGGCTGTTCTGCGCCTGGGCGGTCGGGGCGCTGGCCAACGGCGCGATGGCCGGGTACGCGTTGGAGCTGCCCTGGGGCCGACTGGCCCTGACCTGCCTGCTCGCCCTGCTGGTCGGTGCCCTCGCCGCCGCCGTTCCGGCCCACCGGGCGGCCGCGCTGAGCCCGCTGGAGGCCGTGGCCGAGGCGTGAGGCCGAGGTGCGGGGCCGAGGTGCGGGGCCGAGGCGCACGGCCGTGGTGTGAGGCCGCACCCGGGCAGCCCGGCGGGACCACGGAGGTCCCGGCCGGGCTGCCCGGAACCGGGCGGCCGCGACTGGTCGGCGTCCCGGCCCGGGCGGCGGTGCAACGGTGGTTGCGGTGCGTCCCGGGTCGGGCGGCCTGGCAGCCGCAGATCTGGGTGTGGGTGTGGCGCGCCGGTTCAGGCGGAGTGCAGCGTGATCAGGCGGACGGCCGGGGCGGAGACCACCTGGACCGTGTCGACGCCCGGCAGGCGCAGCTTGGCGAAGCCGCCCTGGAAGGACACCAGTGCGTGCGGGACGGACGCGGTCGGCGTGCCGTCCGCCGTGAGCACGGCGTAGCCGGCGTTGAGTTCGACCGCTGCCTCGGCCCAGTCCTGGTCCATGACGCCCCCCGGTGTTCGGTCCCCCCGAAACGGTACCGATCGGTACCGACGGCAAGGACGGTACCGACCGGTGCCGTTTGGCGTCAAGGGTGGTTAGATCGGGGCCATGGCCGTAAACGCACGGGCGCGCCTGCTGAGCACCGCCGAGTCCCTCTTCTACGCCAACGGCATCCGCGCGGTCGGCGTGGAGCGGATCCTCTCCGAGTCCGGGGTGGGCCGGGCCTCCTTCTACCGGCACTTCTCCGGCAAGGAGGCCCTGGTGGTCGCCGTCCTGGAGGGGCGGGACGAGCGGTGGCGCGCCTGGCTCAGCGAGCGGGTCGCGGCCCACGGCGGCCACCCGCTCAACATCTTCGACGCGCTCGCCGAACGCTTCGCCGCGCAGGACTTCCGGGGCTGCGTCGCGATCAACACCATGACCGAGTTCGCGGACGCCTCCAGCCCGGCCCGCCGGATGGCCGCCCTGCACAAGACCCGGGTCATCGACCTGGTCGAGCAGCTGATGCGGGACGCGGACATCCCCGAACCCCTGGCCCGCGCCAAGCAGTTCGCGCTGCTGATGGACGGGGCCATCGTCACCGCCCTGCGCGAGGGGGCCCCGGACGCGGCCGAACGGGCCCGCGGCATCGCGCAGGCGCTGCTCGCCGCCTGACCGCGCCCCGGCCGCGCCCCCCCCCGTGCCGCTACCGCGGAGTGGTCAGGACGACGAGCTCCCTGGTCGCCCTGGTCATCGCGACGTAGCGGTCGACGGCCCCCTCGACGCCCCCGCCGAACGCCTCCGGGTCGACCAGGACCACCAGGTCGAACTCCAGGCCCTTGGACAGCTCCGGGGTCAGCGAGCGGACCCGCGGCGTCGCCCGGAAGGCCGGGTCCCCGATGACGCAGGCGGTGCCCTCCGCGTGCTCGGCGAGCCAGGCGTCGAGCACCGACTCCAGCTCCGCCGTCGACCCGTGGCGGACCGGGACGCCGTTGCTGCGGATGGACGTCGGCACGTTGGCGTCCGGCAGCGCGGCCCGGATGACCGGCTCGGCCTCCGCCATGATCTCCTCCGGCGTCCGGTAGTTCACGCTCAGCGAGGCCACCGTGACCCGCTCCAGCCCGGCCCGTTCGAGCCGTTCCCGCCAGGACTCGGTGAACCCGTGCCTGGCCTGGGCGCGGTCCCCGACGATGGTGAAGCTGCGGGAGGGGCAGCGCAGCAGCAGCATCTGCCATTGCGCGTCGGTGAGCTCCTGGGCCTCGTCCACGACGATGTGCGCGAACGGGCCGGCGAGCGGCTCCGGGTCGCCGGCGGGCACGGCGTCCTCGTCGACCAGGCTGTCCCGCAGGTCCTGCCCGCGCAGCATCGCCACCGCTCCCTCCCCGTCCTCGTCGGCCGCGAGGATGTGGTCGATGACCTGGGCCATGCGTTCGCGCTCGGCGGCGACGGCGGCCCGCCGCCGGCTCTGCCGGCGGGCGGCCTCCGGGTCGCCGAGACGCTGACGGGCCGCGTCCAGCAGGGGCAGGTCGGCGACCGTCCAGGCCTGGGCGTCCGGGCGCTGCAGCGCCCGGACCTCGTCGGCGGTGAGCCAGGGGGCGCACAGCCGCAGGTAGGCGGGGACCGTCCAGAGGTCGCCGACCAGGTCGGCCGCCTCCAGCAGCGGCCACGCCCGGTTGAGGGTGGTGACCAGGTCGCGGTCGCGCAGCAGCGACTTGTGGAACAGCTCCGGCGGGACGTCCTCCTCCTCGCCCCCCTCGGCGTGCTTGTCCAGCAGGATCGTCACCAGCTCCGCCCAGATCTGCTCGCGGGCCTCGTTGTGCGGGGTGCCCGGCTCCACGGAGTCGAACGCCTCGGCCCAGTCCCCGGCACTCAGCCACAGGTCGGACCAGTCGGTGCTGACCGTCATCCCCGCGGCGGGCGGCTCCTCGTAGACGGCGACGGCCTTCTCGACCGCCTTGACCAGCGCGGCGGACGCCTTCAGCCGGGCCACCTCCGGGTCGCTCTCCTCCACCGCCCGGGCGCCCTCGGCGACCAGGTCGCGCAGGGTGCAGGTCCGCACGCCCTCCTCGCCGAGGCTGGGGAGGACGTCGGCGACGTAGGAGAGATAGGGCTGGTGGGGGCCGACGAAGAGCACGCCGCCGCGGCGGTGGCCGAGGCGCGGGTCCGAGTACAGCAGATAGGCGGAACGGTGCAGGGCGACGACGGTCTTGCCGGTGCCCGGACCGCCGTCCACGACGAGGGCCCCGCGCGACCCCGCCCGGATCACGGCGTCCTGGTCGGCCTGGATGGTGGCGAGCACGTCCCGCATCCGGGGCGAGCGGGAGCTGCCGAGGCCGGCGATGAAGGCGGACTGGTCGTCCAGGGCGGCGTGGCCCTCCAGCCCGTCGGTCGTGAACACCTCGTCCCAGTAGTCACTGATCCGGCCGCGGGTCCAGCGGTAGCGGCGCCGGCTCGCCAGGCCCGCAGGGTTGGCGTGGGTGGCGGCGAAGAACGGCTCGGCCGCGGGGGAGCGCCAGTCGATCAGCAGACGGCGCCCCGCACTGTCGGTGAGGCCCAGCCGGCCGATGTACACCGGCTCGGGGCCGTCCGCACCGACCACGCGGCCGAGGCACAGGTCCAGGCCGAAGCGGCGCAGGGCGCGCAGCCGGGCGGTCAGCCGGTGGACCTCCGCGTCCCGGTCCATCGCGGCCCGGCCGATGCCGCCGGGCGCCTTCCGTGCGGCGTCGAGCTGCTCGGACAGCTCGGCGACGGTCTGTTCCAGGCTCTCCGTGATGGCGGCGAAGTGTCGTTCGTCGGCGGCGATCAGCGCCGGGTCGGCCTTGGCGGTGAGGTGGTCGGGCAGGTCGAAGGCGCTGGCGGTCAGGGGGTGCATGGCATCGGCTCCGTTCCGGGGTTCCGAGGTCGATCCCGGGAGACCCGGCGGTGCCGCCGGCTCCGGTCTCGGCCTGCGATTGTGCGGCAGCACGGGGGCCTTGCGGCAAGACCCCCGGTGCGCTATAGGTTGAGAGTGGCAAGGGATGGGTTCACTCCCTCGCCGTCGCGCTGGTTCTCGCGCTCCCCGCCGCCGTATCCCGGGCGGGCTTCGGGATTTGCCTCCGGCCCGCTGCGGGCCTAGTGTTCTCTAGGTTCTGTCCGGCGGATCACGGTCTGAGCCAGAGGCGGATCGAGGCCACGACGATGGTGCCGTGGAAGACGTAGGCGCGCTTGTCGTAGCGCG
>NZ_JBITCO010000040.1:0-50922 GCF_044453265.1 Kitasatospora sp. NPDC051705
GCGTTCATCATCGGGATGTGCGGGTGGCGGTCGTGCCAGCGTCGGCAGAGGTCGGCGGGCAGGGCCTCGCCGGTGACCATCAGCCAGCGCAGGTCGGGGAGTTGCGGCGCGGTGCCGTCCACGTCCCAGGCGTCGAGGGCGGCGCGCAGGAGGGAGGGGACGACCTCCAGGACGGCGATCCGCTCGTCGCGGGCCATCCCGAACAGGGCGGTCGGGTCGGCGGCCATCTCGGTGCCGGAGACCCGGACGGTGCCGCCGACGACGAGCGGGGCCAGCATCTGCCAGACCGACACGTCGAAGGTGAGCGGGGCGTTCTGGACGACGCCCTCGCCCTCGGTGAGCGAGAGGTCGTCGACCTTGGCCCAGAGGTGGTTCATCATCCCGGAGCGCTGCACCATCGCGCCCTTGGGCTTCCCGGTGGAGCCGGAGGTGAACATCACGTAGGCGAGGTCCAGGCCCTGGCCGCGGGTCGGCAGGGCCGCACCGGCGATGCCGTCGGCCGGGTCGGTCAGCGGCAGCACGGCGGCCGCCCCGGCGGCGACCTCGGCGGCCTGGTCCCGGTACCCGGCGCCGGCCAGCAGGTGGCGGGCGCCGCTGTCGGTCAGCAGCCCGGTGTTGCGGGCGGCCGGGGCGGTCGGGTCGAGCGGCAGGTAGGCGCCGCCCGCGGCCAGGACGGCCAGGACGCCGGTGACGAAGGGGACGCCGGGCTCGGCGTACATCGCCACCACCGAACCGGTGGTGACCCCGGCGTCGCCCAGCCGGGCGGCCAGGCCGCCCGCGCGGGCGAGCAGCTCGCGGTAGGTGATCCGCTCGGTGCCGTCGGCCGCGGCGACCGCGTCCGGCCGGGCGGCCGCGACGTCGCGGATCCGCTCCACCAGTCCCTGGTCGGCGGCGGCGCCGCGGTCCCAGCCGCCGAGCAGGCCGAGCTGCTCGCCGGTGGCGCCCAGGCCCACCTGGCCCAGCGGGCGGTCCGCCGGCATGGTGGCGAGGGTGCCGAGGAAGGTCTCGAACCGGGCCAGGTGGGTGGCGAGTTCGGCGGCGTCGTACAGCTCGGGGTTGCCGTCGAGGTGGATCTCGACGGTGCCGTCGTCCGCGTTGAGGACCGTCATGATGAGGTCCTTGACGATGCCCGTGGACAGGTTGACCACGACCCCGCGGCAGCCCTCGCCGAAGGCCAGCTCCGGGTCCTGGTTGAGCACGTTGATGAACGGGCCGAAGGCGCGCTGGTCGTCGATCCGCAGACCGATGTCGCGGCGCACCCGGTCCCCGCGGTAGCGCTGGTGCTTCAGGGTGCCGGCGACCTCGATCCAGGCCGCGCGCAGCAGCTCGGTGCGGGTCATCTCCGGGCGCACCCGGACGGCCAGCGGCAGGTAGTTGGCGAGCATGCCGGGGATCTCGCGGCTGACCGCGCCGACCCGGCCGGTGACCGGCAGGGTGAGCAGCGGCGCCGGGACGCCGGTGACGCGCTGGGTGTAGGCGGCCATCGCGGCGACCATCAGGACCGGCATGGTGACCTTGCCGTCCTGGGCGAGGGCGTGCAGCGCGGCGGTGGTCTCCGGGGAGAGCCGGGCGGTCTCGCGCAGGGCGACCCGGCCGGGGGCCGGCTCCTGCTCGGAGAGCGACACCAGCTCGGGCACCGCGCCGTGCCGGGCGGAGGTGAGCCGGTCCGTCCAGTAGGCGCGGTCCTTCTCGACGCTGGTGGAGTCGAGGTACTTGCGCTCGGCGTCCAGCAGCCGGTGGAAGGCCGGCATGGCGTCGGCGTCCAGCTCGTCCGGGCCCTCGCCGGCGGCCAGCCGGGTGTAGACGGCGGAGAGCTTCGGGTACAGCAGCGAGCGGCTGAACCCGTCCGCGAGGATGTGGTGCATGCACAGGTAGAGCAGGTGCCGTTCGGCGTCCAGGGTGATCAGGGCGCCGCGGAACAGCGGGAAGTCGGTGACCTTCATCGGGTCGGCGTGGTCCGCCCGCATCCAGCGCTCGGCGGCCGCCAGCGGGTCCGCCTCGCCGCTGAGGTCCACCGTCCTGAGCGGGATCTGCGCGAGCGGGCGGATGATCTGGCCCGGCGCGCCGTCCTCCTCGACGAACTGGACGCGCAGCCCCTCGGCCTCGTGGCCGAGGCGCTGCAGCGCCCGTCCGAGCAGCTCGGGGTCGAGCGGCCCGCGGATGTCGATGTAGTCCGCCATGTTGTAGGCCAGCGGCCCGTCGGCGAACTGCTCGTCGAACCAGATCTCGGCCTGCGCCGCGGTCAGCGGCAGGACTGCGTTCCGGGTGGTGGTCACTGCTTTGCTCTCCGTCATCCTCGGCCTCGGCCCCGCCGCGACACTCTCGACCTCTGACACCGCTGTTCGCGCCCGTGCGGTCCGCTCAGCCGGACACGGGCTGCAGCCCGGCGGCGACGCCCGCCCCGAGCCCGCGGTGCTCGATCCCGGGCAGCAGGCCCTCCGGGCCGACCGTGTCGCGCACCCACGCGTCGTGGTAGACGGTGTCCATGTAGCGCTCGCCCAGGTCCGGGGCGATGGTCACGGCGGTGATCCGCTCGCGCACCCCGCCCGCGCCGTCGCCGTGGTGCTCGTCCAGCCAGCGCAGCGCCCCGCTGACGGCCGTCCCGGTGGACCCGCCGAACAGGAAGCCGCCGCGCATCAGCTCGCGGCAGGTGCGGACGGTGTCGGCCTCCTCGACGAGGATCGGGGCGTCGACCAGCGTGTCGTCGAGCAGCGGCGGACGGACGCTGGTGCCCAGGCCCGGGATGTGCCGGGTGGCCGGCGGGGTGCCGAAGGTGACCGAGCCGACGCTGTCGACCGGGATCACCCGCACCGAGGGGCGCCTCTCGCGGAAGTACCGGGCGCAGCCCATCAGGGTCCCGGTGGTGCCCGCGCCGACGAACAGCACGTTCAGGTCCGGGAACTCGCGGGCGATGGCCGGCGCGGTGGTCCGGTAGTGGGCCATCCAGTTCCCCGGGCTCAGGTACTGGTTCAGCCAGACCCGCTTCTCGTCGGCGGCGAGCAGCGCCTTGACGTGGCGGATCCGGGCACCGAGGAGGCCCTCGGTCTCGTGCGGCACGTCGATCAGGTGCACCTCGGCGCCGTACGACTCCATGGTGCGCCTGGTCACCTCGTTGCAGCGCGAGTCGGTGACACAGATGAACTTGTAGCCGCGGCTGGCGGCGAGCACGCTCAGGGCGACGCCCATGTTCCCGGAGGACGACTCCACCAGGGTCGAGCCGGGGCCGAGCACCCCGGCGGCCTCGGCCTGGGCGACCATCTCCCGGGCGGCCTTCAGCTTGATGGACCCGGCGAAGTTGAACCCTTCGACTTTCAGGAAGAGACGGTGCCCGAAGAACGGCTGCAGATTCACGAAGAGGTCGCTGACCTCGAATTCGTGCGACGCGGAAATGACCGGCACTTGGAGACTCCTGGCCTTCGGTAACGAATTAGCCTCGGCGGCAAGCCTCTCGTCGCGCGCTGACGAGGGGCTGACGGATTGCTGACGGGGCCCGCCACCAGGGTTTCGGGCCGCCGGGGAGCCGCGCGTCAGCGGTCCGTCAGTTGCCGGTCAGTTGCCCGTCAGCGCCATCGGAAAACGTTTGTTATTCCGCACCATGCAGGCCTTCCATGAGGAGCCCGGTTTGAATCGGCCGTCCGCCATCAGTGAAGTCCTCCCGCTCTCGCCGCTGCAACAGGGACTGCTCTTTCTCTCGGAGTACGACCGCGAGGGGACGGACGTCTACACCATTCAGCTGGTGCTCGACCTCGAGGAGCTGACCGACGCCGACGCCGCAGCGCTGCGCACCGCGGCCGGCCTCCTCCTGGAACGGCACCCCAACCTGAAGGCCTGCTTCCGGCACCGCAAGAACGGCGAGGCGATCCAGGTCGTCCCCACCTCCGTCGAGCTGCCCTGGCGGGAGGTCGCGGTGACGGCCGCCCCGGCGGGGCCGGAGGAGGAGTTCGACCGGCTCGCCGAGGAGGACCGGCTGCGCCGCTTCGACCTCGCCCGCCCGCCGCTGCAGCGGATCACCCTGGCCCGTGCCGGGGGCGGCCGCTGCCGGCTGATCTGGACCGTCCACCACATCCTGGTGGACGGCTGGTCGATGGTCTCGCTGATCGGCGAACTCGCCGCGCTCGCAGAGGAGTTGAAGGCCGGCGGTACGCCGTCGAAGGAGCCGCGCACCGGCGCCGCCCGCTACCAGGCGCACCTGGCCTGGCTCGGCGCGCAGGACAAGGAGGCCGCCCGGCGGGCCTGGACCGGCGCCCTGGCCGGAGTGGTCGACCCGACCCGGCTGGTGCCGGCGGGCCGGGCCCGGGCCGAGGGGGCCGGCGCGCTGCCGCAGGCCGTCCCGCTGGACCTGACCCCCGAGGTCTCGGCCGCGCTGACCGCCTTCGCCCGCTCGCGCGGTCTGACCGTCAACGCCGTGGTGCAGGGCTGCTGGGCGCTGCTGCTGTCCCGGCTGACCGGCCAGGACACGGTGCTGTTCGGCGCGGTCACCTCCGGCCGCCCGGCCGAGGTCCCGGACGTCGAGCGGATGGTGGGCCTGTTCGCCAACACCCTGCCCGTCCGGGTGGACGTCGACCCGGCCCGCACCCCGGCCGAGCTCTTCGCCGACGTGCAGCGCTCGCAGGCCGACCTGCTGGCGCACGAGCACCTGACCCTGGCGGAGGTCCAGCAGCTGACCGCCGTGCGCGGCGAACTCTTCGACACCGCCCTGATGTTCCAGAACTACCCGATGGGCGGCCTGCCGCTGGCCACCGCCGGCGGCCCCCGGGTGACCGGCGCCGACGTCCGCTCCGCCACGCACTTCCCGCTCACCCTGACCGTCTTCCCCGGCACCCCGTTCGGCCTCGCGGTCAACCACGTGCCGGCGCTGGTGGACCGGGCGGAGGCCGAGCTGGTCGGGCGGCGCTTCGCCCGGCTGCTGGCCGCCGCGGTCACCGCGCCCGACGAGCCCTGCGGCCGGCTGGACGTGCTGGACGAGGCCGAACGGGACCGGGTCACCGAGGACCGCAACGCCACCGCGACGCCGCTGTCCGGGCACTGGCTGGCCCCGCTGCTGGACGCCCGGGCCGCCCTCGCCCCCGACGCCCCCGCGGTCCGCTGCGGCGACGAGCGGCTGACCTACCGCCGGCTCCACGAGCGCGCCGACGAACTGGCGGCCGCGCTGACCGCCGCCGGCGCCGGGCCCGAGCAGGTCGTGGCGATCGCGCTGGACCGCTCCTGCGACCTGGTGGTGGCCGCCCTGGCCGTCCTCAAGTCCGGTGCCGCCTACCTGCCGCTGGACCCGGACTACCCGGTCGACCGGCTGCGCTACATGCTGGCCGACGCCGCCCCGGTGGTCACCCTCACCCACCGCCGGGTCCGCGAGCTCCTCACCGCGGACGGCGGCTCGGCCACCGGCGAGCTGTGGGTGCTGGACGGCACGGAGACCGGGGCCGGTGCGCACGGGCAGCGCGCACGCACGGCCCCGCTCGCCGACCACCCCGCGTACGTGATCTACACCTCGGGCTCCACCGGCCGCCCCAAGGGCGTGGTGGTGCCGCACGGCGCCCTGGTCAACCTGGTCGAGGACATGGTCGCCCGCTTCGCGGTGACCCCCGCCGACCGCTTCCTCGCCGTCACCACCTTCGGCTTCGACATCGCCAACCTGGAGCTGTTCGTCCCGCTCGCCGCCGGCGCCGAACTGCTGGTCGCCGACCGCGGGACGGTCCGCGACCCGGCCGCGCTGGCCGACGCCGTCACCGGGCTGGACGCCACCCTGCTGCAGGCCACCCCCAGCCTCTGGCAGTCGCTGGCCGCCGACCACGCCCCCCGGCTGGCCGGGCTGCGCGCCCTGGTCGGCGGCGAGGCGCTGCCCGAACCCCTGGCCCGTACGCTCACCGCGCACTGCGCGTCGGTGACCAACGTGTACGGCCCGACCGAGACCACCATCTGGTCCACCGCCGCACCCCTGACCGACCCCGAGGCCGGCCCGCCGCCGATCGGCGGCCCCATCGCCAACACCCGGGTGTACGTCCTGGACGGCGCGCTGCGCCCGGTGCCCGACGGCACCTTCGGCGACCTCTACATCGCCGGCACCGGCCTGGCCCGCGGCTACCTGGGCCGGGCCGGCCTGACCGCCGAGCGCTTCGTCGCGGACCCGTACGGGCCGTCCGGCGCGCGGATGTACCGCACCGGCGACATCGTCCGCTGGGACGCCGCCGGCGCCGCCCTGGAGTACGCGGGGCGCAGCGACCACCAGGTGAAGATCCGTGGCTACCGCATCGAGCTCGGCGAGATCGAGTCCGTGCTCGCGGCGCAGCCCGGAGTGACGCGGGCCGTCGTCACGGCCCGCACCGACCGGGCGGGGGACGCCCGCCTGGTCGCCTATGTCGTACCGGCAGGGATCGACCGCGACCGGTTGCGGGAGCGGGCGTCATCGGTGCTGCCCACGCACATGGTCCCTGCCGTGTACGTTCCCTTGGACGATCTGCCGCTGACCCCCAACGGCAAGATCGACCGCAAGGCCCTGCCCGCCCCGCCGGACGAGCGGGCGGGCACCGGGCGCGCGCCCGTGGGCGAACGCGAGGAGCTGCTCTGCGCGGTCTTCGCCGAGGCCCTCGGCCTCGACCGGGTCGGCGCGGACGACGACTTCTTCGAGCTGGGCGGCCACTCGCTGTCCGCGACGAGGGTCGCCAACCGGCTGCGCGCCGCGCTCGGCGCCGACGTCCCGGTGCGGGCGCTGTTCGACGCCCGGACGGCCGAGGCGCTGGCCCGGGCCCTCGACCCGGAGGCGCCCGAGGCGGCCGGCGAACCGGCCGGCCCCCGGCGCCCCGCGCTGCGGGCCGTCCCCGACCGGCCGTCCTCGGTGCCGCTCTCGCACGCCCAGGAGCGGCTCTGGTTCCTGGACAAGATGGACGGCCCGACCGGCACCTACAACATCCCGCTGGCCGTGCGCCTCACCGGCCCGCTGGACGCCACCGCGCTCGCCGCCGCCGTCCGGGACGTGGTGGCCCGGCACGAGAGCCTGCGGACCGTCTTCGCCGAGGCCGACGGGCTGCCCTCGCAGCTGGTGCTCTCCCCCGGGGAGGCCGACGGGGCCGGCGCCCGGCTGGTCGTGGTGGACCTCGCCGAATCGGAGCCGGGCGCGCTCGGGGCGGCACTGGCCGCCGAGGCCGCCCACCCCTTCGAGCTCTCGGCCCAGGTGCCGCTGCGGGCCCGGCTGTTCGTGCTCGGCCCGGACGACCACGCACTGGCCCTGACGGTGCACCACATCGCCGCCGACGGCTGGTCGCTCGGCCCGCTCGCCCGGGACCTCTCCACGGCCTACCGGGCCCGGCTGGCCGGTGCCGCACCCGGCTGGGAGCCGCTGCCGGTGCAGTACGCCGACCACGCGCTGTGGCAGCGCGAACTGCTCGGCTCCAAGGACGACCCGGACAGCCTGGCCAGCGCCGAACTCGCGCACTGGCGCGAGGCGCTGGCGGGCATCCCGGAGGAGCTGGAGCTGCCCACCGACTTCCCGCGGCCGGCCCGGGCCGGGCACCGCGGCGGCGAGGTCGGGTGCACCGTGCCCGCGCCGACCCACGCCCGGCTCGCCGAGCTGGCCCGGCGCGGCGGCGCGAGCCTGTTCATGGCCGTCCAGGCCGGTCTCGCCGCCTTGCTCACCCGGCTCGGCGCGGGCACCGACATCCCGCTCGGCAGCCCGGTGGCGGGGCGCACCGACGACGCCGTCCGCGACCTGGTCGGCTTCTTCGTCAACACCGTGGTGCTGCGCACCGACACCTCGGGCGACCCGAGCTTCACCGACCTGCTCGGGCGGGTCCGGGAGAGCGACCTGACCGCCTACGCGCACGCCGAGCTGCCCTTCGAGCACCTCGTCGAGGAGCTCAACCCGGTCCGCTCGATGGGCCGGCAGCCGCTCTTCCAGGTGATCCTGGCCTTCGAGAACAGCGCCGACCCGCTGCCCGCGATGCCCGGCCTGACCGCCGAGGTGCTGCCGGTCGGCTCCACCACGGCCAAGTTCGACCTGTCCTTCCAGGTGCTGGAGCGGACCGGCCCGGACGGCTCCCCGGCCGGGCTGGACATCCGCCTGGAGTACCGCGAGGACCTCTTCACCGGGGCGACGGCGGCCCGCCTCGCCGGGGCCCTGGCCACCCTGCTCGGCTCCGCGGCCGGCACCCCCGACGCCCCGCTCAGCGCCCTCGACCTGCTCACCGCCGAGGAGCGGCGGGTCCTGCTGGAGGAGTGGGCCGGCCCGACCGCCCCGCTCACCCCGGTCACCCTGACGGAGCTGTTCGAGGGCCTGGCCGCCGCGGACCCGGAGCACCCGGCCCTGATCGGCCCCGACGGCGTGCCGGCCGGACCGGCCACCATGCGGCTGTCCTACGCGGCGCTCAACGAGCGGGCCAACCGGCTCGCCCACCTGCTGCTGGAGCGCCGGGTCGGCCCGGGCGACGTGGTCGCGCTGGCCATGCCGCGCTCCGCGCCGCTGGTGGTCGCGCTGCTCGCGGTGCTGAAGACCGGCGCCGCCTACCTGCCGGTCGACCCGCAGTACCCGGCCGACCGGATCGCCTACATGCTGGGCGACGCGGCGCCCGCCCAGGTGCTGACCGTCGAGGCCGTCGCCGACCGGCTGCCCGGGCTGCCCGACGGCGTCGTGCCGCTGGTCCTGGACTCGCTCGCCACCCGCTCCGACCTGACCGGCCGGCCGGACCACGACCCCGTCGACGCCGAGCGCACCCGTCCGCTCGGGCCGGACGACGTCGCCTACGTGATCTACACCTCGGGCTCCACCGGCCGCCCCAAGGGCGTCGTGGTGCCGCACCGGGGGGCCGCCAACCTGGTCGCCAACCACCGGGCGCGGATGGGCGCCGGGCCGGACACCCGGGTGCTGCAGTTCGCCTCGTTCAGCTTCGACGCCACCGTGTGGGAGCTCGGGGTCTCGCTGTTCTCGGGCGGCACCCTGGTGTGCGCCACCGACGAGAGCAGGGTCTCCGGGGAGTTGCTGGGCGCGCTGCTCGCCGAGCACCGCGTCAACCACGTGGTGCTGCCGCCGACCGTGGTGGCCGGCCTGCCGGACGACGTGGTGCTGCCCGAGGGCCTGCACCTGCTGGTCGGCGGCGAGGCCTGCCCGCCCGCGCTGGTCGACCGCTTCGCCCCGCTGACCGAGTTCCGCAACGCCTACGGCCCGACCGAGGCCTCGGTCTGCGCGACCTGGAGCGACCCGCTGCTGCCGGGCAGCGGCCGCCCGCCGATCGGCCGCCCGCTGGACAACCACCGCCTGTACGTCCTGGACGCGGCGCTCGCGCCCGCGCCGGTCGGCGTCACCGGGGAGCTGTACATCGCCGGCACCGGCCTGGCGCACGGCTACCTGGGCCGCCCGGTCACCACGGCCGAGCGCTTCGTCGCCGACCCGTACGGCCCGGCCGGCACCCGGATGTACCGCACCGGCGACCTCGTGCGCTGGCGGGCCGACGGCACGCTCGACTACGTCGGCCGGGTCGACCACCAGGTCAAGCTGCGCGGCTTCCGGATCGAGCTCGGCGAGGTCGAGGCCGCGCTGGTGCGCCACCCGGTGGTGGTCCAGGCCGCGGTGCTGGTCGTCCCCTCGCCCACCGGGGTGCCCCAGCTGACCGGGTACGTGGTGCCGCTGCCCGGCGTCGCCGCCGTGGACGTGCCGGTGCTGCGCGCCTTCGTCGCCGAGTCGCTGCCCGCGCACATGGTGCCCGCGACCCTGGTGACGCTGCCCACGCTGCCGCTGACCGCGAACGGCAAGCTCGACACCCGCGCGCTGCCGGCCCCCGGCTCGGCGCCCGCGGCCGGCCGGGGCCCGGCGCAGCCGCCGAGCACCCCGGCCGAGGAGGCCATCGCGGGGGTCTTCGCCGAGATCCTCGGGCTGGACGGGATCGGCGCGGACGACGACTTCTTCGCCCTCGGCGGGGACAGCCTGCGCTCGGTGCAGATCGTCAGCCGGGCCGCCAAGGCCGGTTTCACGCTCTCGCTGGCCGACGTCTTCACGCACAAGACGGTGGCGGCGCTCGCCGCGGCCGCCCGGCCCTCCGGGCCGGCCCCGCGGGTGACGCAGGAGCTGCTGGAGCCGGTCCTGGCGATCCGCCCGACGGGCTCCGCCGAGCCGCTGTTCTGCGTGCACGGCGGGGTGGGCTTCGGCCTGCCGTACGCCGAACTGGCCCCGCACGTCGATCCGGACCGGCCGGTGTACGCGCTGCAGTCCGACGGCGTCGCGGCCGCCGAGGGGGAGTGGGACCGGCCGGAGAGCGTCGAGGAGCTGGCGGAGCTCTACCTGGCCAGGGTCCGCCGGGTGCAGCCGCACGGCCCGTACCACCTGCTGGGGTGGTCCTTCGGCGGCCTGGTGGCGCACCAGATGGCGGTCCGGCTGCAGGCGGAGGGCGAGCGGGTGGCCTTCCTGGCGGCGCTGGACGTCTTCCCGGTGCGCGAGGGGGACCACGACCCGACCGACGAGGAGATCCGCTCGGCCTTCCTCGCCCACCACGCCGCGGGGGCCGGCATCGACGACCGGGAGCTCGGCCGGCTGATGACGGTGATGCGCCACCACACCGACATCGCGCGGGAGTTCACGCCCGGGCGGTTCGACGGGTCGCTGCTGCTGTTCACCGCGGCGGACGAGGTCCAGGGCGCCCCGGCCGCCGAACTGGCCGACCGCTGGCGCGCGCACCTGACCGGTGCCCTCACCCTGCACGAAGTCCCGTGCGGGCACGAGGAGATGCTCGCCCCGGCGGCGGCCCGCCGGATCGGCGCGGTGGTCGACACCGGGCTGCGCGGGTCCTGAAACGCCCGGTGGCCGGGCCCGGGAGACCGGGCCCGGCCACCGCCGGAGCGACGCACGAGAACGACACGCGCCGGAACGACGCGCAAGAACGCCGGCGGCCCCTGACGGAGCCGCCGGCGGACGGGGCGAGCTGCCCTCGCCCCGGGAGTCACCCCGGGAGCTGTCCGGGACCTACAGGGAGGGATCCTGCATCAGGATCGCCTGGTAGAGGTGGTGGAGCCGGCGGCTCGGCTTGAGCCCCAGCTCCTCGTCGAGCCACTTCCGCGTGCGGTGGAAGATGTCGACGGCCTCGGACTGTCTGCCGCACCGGTAGAGCGCGATCATCAGCTGCTCGCTGAACCGCTCCCGTTCCGGGTACTGCGCGAGCAACTGCTTCAGCTCGGCCACCACCGCGGCGGCCTCGCCGGCCTGGAGCTGAGCCGCGATCAGGTCCTCGCGGGCCGTCTTGCGCTGTTCGTCCAGACGCAGCGCGACGGCCCGGCACCAGGGCCCGTCGCTCGTGTCGAGCAGGGCCGGTCCGCGCCACATCGCGAGTGCCCCGCGGAGCGTGTCCATGGCTTCGTACGGCCGGTCGCCGACCAGCTGCGCGCCCTTCTCCGCCGTCCGCAGGAACCGGTACGCGTCGACCGACTCCTCCGAGACGTTCAGCATGTATCCGTTGTCGACCGTGCGGATGACCTCCTGGTCCGGTCCCTCCAGGCCGAGCTCCGCCAAGGACTTGCGCATGCGCTTGACGTTGGCCTGCAGCGCGTTGCGTGCGTTCTTGAGCGGTGCCTCCCCCCACAGTTCGTCGATCAGCTCGTCGAACGCGACGACCTGGCCGGCGTTGAGCGCCAGCATGGTCAACATCACGCGGTTCTTCTTCGCCCTTAGACCTACTGTGCGTTGACCGTCGCCGATCAACAGTGGGCCCAAAATGGAGATGTACACCAATTTCCCCGTCCCTAGCGGTGAACTCCAGCCACAAGCTTTTCTGTTGAGACCTCAGGCCCGCCACTACGAACAGCGGTCGACTTGTTTAGGGGGGCCTGAAAATGGGGAAAAGCCTGGGTATCATTCGCGCTGGTCAAGTATCGGTCACACGTGGCTCGTGCGGCCATGTACCTTCGTACATGAGTTGGTGGACCTGGGCCACCAGCCCTACCTGAAGCCGCGACTCCACACCGAGCTTCGCCAGGATGTTGGCCACGTGGGCCTTCACCGTGCGCTCGGTGACGTGCAGTCGGGCGGCGATGCCGCGGTTGGAGTGCCCGGCCCCGATCAGGTCGAAGACCTGTCGTTCCCGTCCGGACAGCGTCCCGACCCGGTTGAGCTCCTCATGCCAGCGCGTCGAGGCGAGGCTGCCGTCACTGTGCATGGCCACCCCCCTGACCGCCCCCTGCTTCCCCGTTGTGCGGTTGCCGGCCCGCCTCCCCCCTCGGAAGGCTCTCACGCACCGGCGAACGCGCATGCGATTCTACAACTCCCGTAACAAACCACCACAGGATAGGTGGAGTCAAACACCTTGTCATGGCCGTTATCAGACGGGTATGCGCACGAAAACGGCCGGGGGGAAGGATAGCCCTTCCCCCCGGCCGGTACGGGTGGTTCCGGTGTTACGGAAGTGTCGTCCGGGCTGCCGAGGCCGCCGCGGCGGCCGCCACGATGGCGGGGATCCGCGGGGTGCGGGTGGTGGTCTGGCGGGCCAGCCGCGAGGGCCACCAGGTCTTCCAGCCGAGCAGGGTGACCACGGCCGGCAGCACGACGATCCGGATCACCGTGGCGTCGAGCAGCACCGCGCAGGCCATGCCGACCCCCATCTGCTTCATCTCGATGAAGTTCAGCGAGGCCAGCAGGGCGAACACGCAGACCATCACCACCGCGGCGCTGGTCACCACCCCGGCGGTGCGGGTGATCCCCTGCTCCACGGCCTCCTTGACGGACAGTCCGCCGCGGGCCGCCTCCCGGATCCGGCTGACCACGAACACGTGGTAGTCCATCGAGAGGCCGAGCAGGATCACGAAGAGCATCAGCGGCAGCCAGGCGACCACCCGGCCGGTGGACTCGAAGTGCAGCAGGTCCTCCGCCCAGGTGTGCTGGAAGATCAGCGCGAGCAGGCCGAAGGAGGCCGCCGCGGACAGCACGTTGAGCACCACGGTGATCAGTGCCAGCATCACCGAGCGGAAGGCCGCGGTCATCACCAGGAAGGTCAGCACCAGGGCCACCCCGAGCACCCAGGGCATCTTGCGCATCACGTTCGCCCGGTAGTCGACGTCGAAGGCGACGTCGCTGCCGCCGACCGCGAACTGGGCGCCGGCGATCGCGCCGAGGGTCTGCGGGGCGAGGTCCTCGCGCAGCCGGGCGAGCGAGGCGCGGGCCTCCGGGGAGCCGCTGTCGAACCGGGTGCCGATCGCCACGGTGGCCACCGTCCCGCTCTGCGAGGTGCGCACCACCGGGGCGGGGGAGTGCACGAAGAGGTCGTCCCGGGAGGTGAGGTCGACCAGCGCGGTCACCGCGGTGGCCAGCTCCCAGGCCTTGCCGTCCGGGACCTTCACCGCGACGGTGTGGGTGTCCGCCGGGCTCGGGAACGACCTGGTCAGCCGCTCGTTGGCCTGCATCGCCGGGATCGAGCGGGGCAGGTCGTCGATCCCGGTGGCCTTGAGCTTCAGGCCGAGGGCCGGCACCGCGAGCAGGAGCAGGGCGCCGACCGAGAGCACCAGCGCGATCACCGGGTGGCGCAGCGAGGGCTTGAGCATCGTCGACCAGAGCCGCGGCTTCACCCCGCCGGCCTGGGTGAGCCGCCACACCAGCGGCACCCGGGGGGCGTCCAGGAAGCGGCCGAACCGGGAGAGCATGGCCGGCAGGACGGTCAGCGAGGAGATGATCGCGATCCCGACCACCAGCACCGCGCCGGTGGCCATCGACTCGAAGGCGATGTGACCGGCGAGGTAGAGCGCCCCCATCGAGATCATGACGACCACGCCGGACACCAGCACCGAGTGCCCGGAGGTGGCGGCCGCGATCTCGATGGCGTCGATGTTGTTGGCGCCCAGGGCCCGTTCCTCGCGCTGGCGCTTGAGGTAGAACAGCGAGTAGTCGACCCCGATGGCCATCCCCATCAGCACGATGACGTGGGTCACCGGCCCCGGGTCGGGCACCAGCTGGGAGGCCACCCCCCACAGGCCGAGCCCGGCGAGCACCGAGGACAGGCCGAGCACGACCGGGACGCTCGCGGCGACGATCGCACCGAAGACGAAGACCATGACGAGCAGGGTCACCGGCAGGCTCAGCACGGTGGCCTTGCCGAGGTCCTTGCTCAGCATCTCGTTCAGCCCGGCCTTGATCGACCCGGCGCCGACCAGCTCCATCCGCAGGTCGGTGTGCGACTCGTGGGTCCTCGCCACGGCGTCGATGATCGGCTGCACCCGGTCGGAGGCGGTCTCCGGATCCCCGTCCAGGGTCACCGGGACGAGCATCGCCGAGCCGTCCGGGGCGGACACCGGCTCGTCCACGGCGCTGATGCCGGGCACGTCGCGCAGGTCGCGGGCGGCGTCCGAGGCGGCCGCCCCGGCCCGGACCGGGTCGAGCTGCCCACCGCCCCACGGGGTGATGAGGACGTTCTCCACCGCGCGCTCCTGCAGACCGCCGCTGCGGGCGATCTCGGCCGCCCGGCCGGACTGCCCGATGGAGAGGTCGGAGGTGGTGGCCTGCCGGGTGCCCGTGACGCCGCCGACCACCAGGGCCCCCACGACGAACACCACCCAGAGCGTTATCGCCCACCAGGGGTGGACGGCGCTCCACCGAGCGGCCCTGGTGATCACGTTCCTGCCTTCCACGATCACGTTCCCCTCCTCAGAAGAAATGCCCGGATCGGCCACGGGCCTGACTTCCGAGTCCGGCCGGTGCGGTGCGACGTTTGCTCGCGTCCCTGAATCTAGTGACGCTCCGGCGCATGATCACGGGTACAACTTCGACGATTCGAGGGGGAGTTTCTTCTACTTGACAGCCTCGTCGAGAACCGACTCGGGGCTCGACGCGAGTACCGGTGGGAGAGTGTCGACACCGGATTCCCCAGGCGGAATTTGATACCACATCCGCCGGGACACGTTAAAGGGCCCGTCGCCGGTCAGTGCGACGGACCCCGCGTATCCCCCGGGCAGCGGCAGATCGACGACTCTCCACGGACCGGGCAACGGCCCGGAGCGTGCGTACACGGCGGCCTCCCGGCCGGGGTGGGCGACGGGGATCCCCATGCCCTGGGTGAGTCTGCCGCCGGAGGCCTTCACGCAGGCCTCCTTCCTGGTCCACAGCCGGGTGAAGACCGGCTGCCCGCCGGCGGCCACCGCGGCCCGCTCCTCCGGGGGGAAGAAGCGTCCGGCCAGCCGGTCGACGTCGAGGTCCGGGCGGGCCAGCTCGACGTCCACCCCGACCGGCCGCGCAGCCAGCGCGAGCAGGGCGGTCTCGCCCGAGTGGGAGAGGCTGAAGTGCAGCCCGTCCGCCCCCGCGACGGCGGGCTTGCCCCACGGTCCGCGGGTGAAGCGCAGCCCGTCCGGGGGGAGCCCGAGGCGCTCGCCGAGGACGATCCGGGTGGCGGCGTGCGCGATCACGAAACGGCGCCGCAGGCCGGGCAGCCGCCCGGCCCGGGCGCGCGCCCGCTCCTGCTCGTCGAGCAGCTCCTCCAGGTGCGGCGGGTAGCCGTCCGGGTCGTCCGGCGCGGCGCCGCCGCCCCGGTCCCCGGGGCGGCGCGCGCCGTTCAACGGAATCCTCCAGATCTCGACCGAATCCCGAGCGGAGGACTGTTCGGTCCTGTTCAGAACCGGCCCACCTTTCCGGTGTGCAGCCCCTGGAACAGATTGAGCTTCTGGATGTTCCGTGTCCCTTCCATGAACTCCACGCCCCTTGCGTCGCGGGCGAGTTTGTCGAGGAGCGGATGATCCAGTCGCGCACCCGGTCCGAAGAATCCGAGTGCGCTCATCGTCACGTCCTCGGCGAGTTCGCAGGCGCGGGCCTTCGCCGCGGAGGAGAGGTGTCCGGCGGCCGGCCGGCGGTCCACCGCGAGGGCCGCGCGGTAGGTCAACCCCCGTGCGGCGTCGATCCGCCGGCCGAGCGACTCGAACAGCTCGCGCTCCGCCCCGCGCAGCTCCTTGCGGTTCTCGGCGACGTAGTCGTGCGCGGCGCGGGCGATGCCGAGGGCGATCGCGGCCACGCTGGGGCGGAGCTGGTTGAAGACCGAGACGATGCTCCACATCCCGCGCCGGGTCGGTGGCAGGTGCGTGCCGAGCACCCGCTCGGCCGGCACGTGCACCCGGTCGAGGGTGATCCGGGTCAGCTGGACGCCGCGCAGTCCGAGGGTGGGCAGCGGCTCGGCCCGGAAGCCCGGGTCGGCGGTGTCCACCAGGACGGCCAGCACGCCGAGCCGCTCGGTGCCCGCGACGCGGGCGAACACCGCGCCCAGGTCGGCGCGGGCGGCGTTGCCGACGTAGCGCTTCTCGCCGTCCAGGAGGTACGAGCCGTCGCCGACCGGGGTCAGCGTGGTGGTCATCTCGCCGATGGCCGAGCCGCGCTCGGGCTCGGTGAGGGCGAAGCAGGTCCAGCGGGGGCGCTCGGCGAGCCGGCCGTACACCCAGTCCTTCTGCGCCTGGCTGCCGAGCACGCTCAGCAGGACCCCGCACATCGAGGCTCCGGGCGAGCCGAGCATCATCCCGGCGTCGCCGCGCGCCAGTTCCTCGCTGACCAGGACGCGCTCCAGGGTGGCCAGGCCGTGCGCCGGGCCGGCCCCGGCCTCGGCGGACGCGCGGTCCCAGTCCGGCGGCACCTGGTGCCCGGCCAGGAAGCGCACCGCGGGGAGGTCCAGGAAGCGGTGGACGGCCTCCGGGTCCCGGTCGAGTTCGAGCGCGCCCGCCCGCAGGTCGTCGGCCCACCGCCGCACGTACCGGTGCGTGGTGTCGAGCGAGGCCGGCAGGCTGGTCACGCGTTGTCCTTCCGGGAGGTGGCGTTCGTGGCGGGGACCCCGGCGGGGCCCGGCCAGCCGCAGTAGACGTCGGCGAGCAGCTCGGAGGCGTACGCCGTCCGGCCCGGCCCGTCGGCGGTGAAGCCGTGGGCGCCGAGCAGCCGCAGCAGCGCCCGGTCCGCCTGGGTGATCTGGGCCTGGAGCCGGGCCAGGGCCGCGGCGTCCAGCGGCAGCACGGGGGCGAGCGGGGAGTCCGGGGCGACGCCCTCGGCGAGGTCGTCGAGGACGCCCTCGATCTCGAGGTGGTCGATCAGCACGTCGGCGAGCGCCCCCTTGACCAGCTGCTGCAGCAGCAGCGAGGTGCCCTCGACCTGGCGGGCCGCGAGGTAGGCGGTGCAGGCCTCGCGCAGCCGCTCGGACGCGCCGAGCCGCAGCCAGGCGAGCCCGGTGCCCCAGTCGTGGGAGTCCGGGCCGGCCGGGGCCGGCGCGGTGGCGGCGGGGCCGAGGACGGCGAGTCCCGGCACCGGGTCCGCACCCCCGTCCCCGTCCTCCTCCTCGTCGAACTCGGGGAGGTCCCCGAGCAGTTCGCGCGGGACCACGGCGTGTCCGCGCGGGCCGCGCGGGGCCACCCCGGGGGACAGCGCGCGGGAGAGCAGGGTCAGCGCCGGGACGAGTCCGTCGTTGCGGGCACTCGTCCGTGCCTCCCGCCAGTGCTCGCGCACCTCGGCCGGAACCGTCATCGGACCCTCAGCTCCCCCGTGTCGAGCGTGCAGTAGGCCAGGAGGCCGCGCTCCCGGTCGTAGTCGGCCACCACCACCGGGCGGTCCCGGTCGGTGACGGCGAGCAGGGCGGCCCAGCCGCCGGTGGCGGGCTGCCCGTCCGCCACCCTGATCAACGTCCCGTCGTGCGACGGAAGTTCAGCGCCGGCGTCGGAGAGGCCGGCGCCGGCCACCACCGACGCCCGGTCGTCCCAGTCGGCGAACAGCCCCGGCTCGGGGAGGCCCTGGGCGGCCCCGCCCAGGGCGGCGTCGCCGCCGTCCCAGTGCAGCAGCAGGGCGACCGCGGCGTCCGCGTGGACGGCGGACTGCCCGGTCGCGGGCAGCGGGAACGGCTGGGTGCCCTGGTCCACGACCAGCAGCAGCAGCCGCGACCAGCCGCAGCGCCGGGCGTACTCCACGGCCACCCGCAGCGCGCTGAACGGGGCCAGGACGCCCTGGTCGGACAGCGCGAAGGAGAGCGGCTCGCCGGGCAGCCGCCGCTTCACGCAGGAGGCGACCAGTTCGGCGTGGTCGAAGTCCGGCGCGGCGTAGGCGACCACCACCACCTCGGGGCACTCCTCGGGGGTCAGCGGCCCCAGCGCGTCGAGCGCGCCGTAGGCCAGTTCCACCGAGGTGCGCCGCCCCGAGGCGGCGAACTGGCCGCGGTCGAAGTCCGCCCCGTAGAGCGCCCCGAGCTCGCGGTAGAACTCCTCCCGCGCGCCCTCCGGCCGGTACGGTGCGCCCGGCCCCGGCGGCACGTGGGCGGCCGCCCGGACGAGCCGGGGCAGGGCCGCCGTCGCCAGGGCCGGTCCGGCCGGGCCGTCCGCGCCGACCGGGACGGGGCGCCGTACGGGCGCACTCGCGCGGAACATGCTTAGGCGCTCGCTTCCGCGGCGACGAAGCCGGCCAGCGAACCCACGGTCTCGAAGTGGGTCATGTCCAGCTCGTCGGCGTCGAACTGCACGTCGAGGATCTCCTCGATGGTGATGAGCAGTTCGAGCGCGCTGCTGGAGTCCAGGCCCAGCTCGTCGAAGAGGCGGACGCTCTCGGCCGCGTCGGAGACGTCCTTGTTGAGGACCTCGGACAGGCCCTTGCGGACGGCGTCGACGTACTTGGCGTCGGTGACGGTGGTCTCGGTCATGCTGTTCTCCTCGGTCCGGTCCCGGCCGTCGGTCGGCCGGCGGGTGGTCAGTTCTGGTCGTCGCCGGCGGCGTAGAGCCGCTGGCGGCCGAGCATCGCCTCGACGTCGTCGCGCTCCCGGATCAGGTGCGCCCGCCCGTCCAGGACGAGGACCTCGGCCGGGTAGCCGTGGCTGAGGAAGTGCACCGGCGAGGCGGTCGGCCCGTACGCGCCGGAGCGCTGCACCCCGACCAGCTCGCCGGCCCGCAGCGCCGGCATCGGCACCTTCTTGCCGATCACGTCGTTCGGCGTGCAGAGCGGCCCGGTGATGTGCCAGGGCTCGGTGGCCGGTTCGTCCATCCGCTCCAGCGCGACCATCGGGAAGTTGCGCTTGACGTACGAGCCGATGCCGACCGCCGCCATGTGGTGGTTGGTGCCGCCGTCGGTGACCGCGAAGTTCTCGCCCATCGAGGTCTTGGTGTAGCGCACCCGGGTCACGTAGGTGCCGGAGGCGGCGACCAGGAAGCGGCCCAGCTCCATGATCATGCGGGTGTCGGGGTGCCGCTCGCGGAAGTCCGCGATCAGCGGGTTCAGCCCGGCGGTCAGCTCCGCGACGTCGAGGTCCTTCTCGTTGTCGAAGTAGGCGATGCCCAGGCCGCCGCCGACGTCGACGGTCTCCAGCGGGAAGCCCAGCTCGGTGGAGAGGCGCTCGGCCAGCTCCAGGATCCGGCGGGTGTTCTCGACGACCGACTCCTCGATCAGGATCCGGGTGCCCAGGTAGACCTGGACGCCCATCAGCCGGATGTTGGGGTAGCGGGTGGCGAGGTCCTTGCCCTCGGCCAGCAGCAGCTCCTCGTCGGTGCCGAACTGGCGGGGCTTGCCGCCCATGGTCAGGCCGGAGCCCTTCACCGAGAAGCTCGGGTTGACCCGCAGCGCGACCCGGGCGGTGATCCCGCGCTCCCGGGCCACCTCGTCGATCAGGTCCAGCTCGCCGATCGACTCGCAGACGATGGCGTGGATGTCCTCGTCCAGGCAGGCCGCCACCTCGCCGCGGCTCTTGCCGGGGCCGAGGAAGATGATGTCCTGCGGCGCGACGCCGGCCCGGCGGGCGGTGACCAGCTCGGTCAGCGAGGACACCTCGGCGCGCGAGCCCAGGTCGTGCAGCAGCGCGCAGACGGAGATGTTGGGGTTGGCCTTGAGCGAGTAGAAGATCTCCAGCGCCGGGTGCAGCGACTCGCGCAGCCCCTGGAAGCGGGTGGTGATCTCCTCGCCGTCGTACAGGTAGAGCGGGGTGCCGAACTCCTCGGCGAGCCCGGTGATCCCGAGGCCCTGGACCTCGAATGCGACGCTCACGGTCAGCTCCCTTCCGAATGCGCCGCGAGGCGGCGGGTGATGTCGGTGTCGATCGCCTCGATCTCCTCGTCGGAGGCGCCGACGAGCACGCCGTACAGCCGGCCCTCGAAGCCGTCCGCGCCGGTGCCCGCGGCGGCGTTCACCGTGGCGTAGTTGTTCACGAACAGGCCGCGCGGTCGCGGGCCCCGCTCGGTCAGCAGCAGCCCGTCCAGGAGCTCCGCGAGCTCGGCGAAGGGCAGCGGGCGGGTCAGCCGCAGCGGGAAGTGCCGGGCGACGGCGACCTCCTCGGCCCCGGCCAGGCCGCCCTCGTGCACCACGTTCTGGTACGTGGACATGTTGTTGCGGGCGTTGATCTCGATGACCGGGTACAGGCCCTCGTCCGGGTCGACCATCGCGTCGACGCCGACCACGCCGTAGTAGCCGTCGGCGGCGAGCCGCTCGCCCAGCCGCAGCGCGGTCGCGGCGATCTCGGCGACCTGGCCGTCGGTCAGCCGGGCCGGGATCCGGTGGCCCTTGTGCACGCCGCCCTCGGTGAGCAGCTCCTTGACGAAGTCGAAGTGCGTGGAGCCGTCCCGGCCGACCGTGAACTGGTAGTTGAGGTCGCAGCGCTTGGCGACCCACTCCTCGATCACCAGCGCGGTGCGCGGCGCGCCGCCCTCGGCCTTCGCGGCCTTCTCGGCCTGCTGGACGGCCATCCGGTGCAGCCGGGCCAGCCGGGCCGCGCTGTCCAGCACGACGATGCCCTTGCCGGACACGCCGAACGCGTCCTTCAGCACCACCTTGCGGCCGGCTTCGAGCAGTTCGGTGGCCGCGGCGACCGCCCCGGCCAGCTCCTCCAGCGTCTCGCAGGCCCAGCCGCGGGCCTGCCGGATGCCCAGCTCGTCGGAGAGCCGGCGGCTGTAGACCTTGCTGTTGACCTTCTTGCAGACCGCGGCGGACGGGGCGCCCAGCGCCAGCCCGGTGCGCTCGGACAGCTCCTCCTCCACGGCGGAGATGCCGTGCGCGGTCAGCCGGGCGCCCTCGGCGGCGACGGCGGACAGCGCGCGCAGCAGCGCAGGGTCGGCGAGGGCGTCCTCGCTGACGGTGCGCTGCGGGTCCTGGCCGGCCACCACGTGGACGGTGGGCAGTTCCAGCCCGAGGCCCTCCAGGTAGCCGCGGTAGCCCTCGTCCAGCGGGGTCTTCAGCACGACGTGGTCGTCCTTGCCGCCGAGCAGCAGCGCGAACTCGTCCATCCGGTTCACCACCGCGCTGCCCGCGTGCGAGGCGACCCGGGGCAGCGCGGGCTCACCGATCGCCCAGTGGTTCTCCACCTCGAAGTTGCCCAGGAACACCAGCGGGGTGTCCGCGGAGCCGGTCACGGCGCGCTTGAGGCGCGCGCTGAAGCCGGAGGACGGTAGATGCATGTCGACCTCGTCATTTCTCGTGTGCGCCCGCTCGGGCGGCGCGGCGCGGCGGGCTCAGGGCCTGGCGGCCCTCAGTGCTCGAAGACCATGGCGGCGAAGGTCGCTCCGAGCCCCACGCTGGTCATCAGGTAGCGGTCGCCGGGGCGCAGCCGCCCCAGCTCGGTGGCCTTCTGCAGGTTGATGAAGGGGTCGGCGCAGAAGCAGTGCCCGGTCTCGCCGATCAGGTCGAGGAAGACCTTCTCGAGCGGCAGTCCGAGCGCCTTGCACACGCCGATCCAGGACAGCCGGTTGACGTTGTGCGGCAGCACCAGCGCCAACTCGTCCAGGCGGCAGTCGGCCTCCTCCAGGGCGGCGCCGATCACCTCGCAGAGCCCCGGCCCGTACAGGTCCTGGAACTCCTTGGCGGCGGCGTCGCCCATGATGAACTCGTCGCCGAACTGGGTGTGGGTGCGGGTCGCGTAGCCGATCATGCGGTCGGATCCGTTGCGGTCCGCGCTGACCAGGAAGGCCACCGTCCCCTCGCCCATGACGGTGACGTCCGGGATGGACTGCGTCTGGGTGGTGCACGCCTTCTCCCCGGCCAGGACCAGGGCGAGCGCGTCCGGGTCCGGGTCGGCGGCCAGCAGGGTGCCGGCCATGTCCAGCGCGAGCAGCCCGGAGGCGCACGCGTGGTGCGAGACGACGAACCCCGCGGCGTGCTCCAGGCCGAGTTCGGCCTGGATCGGCTGCAGCGAGGTCATCGGGTACGGCAGCGGCGACGGCATGGTCCGGGCCTGCAGGACGTACTTGACGCGCTGTTCCTGTCCCCGCAGCTCGACCAGCTTGGTGGCGGCGCGCAGCAGCAGCTCGGTCTCGGTCGCCGCGGGGTCGCGGCACACCTCGGCGAGCCCGTAGAAGCGCTGGTAGCGCCGGAGCTGCACATCCGTCAGCTGGAGTTCCTGTTGGAAGCGGGCGATCGGGATGGTGTCGGGAAGACAGCTGGAGACTGCCGTGATCGACGTCATGCCAACTACAGTCGCGTGACGCGCTGACGCTTAGCTGACGCTGCGCTGACCACCCGCTCCGACGGCCGCCGCGGGAGGGCGCGGGCCGGGGCCGGGCCGGCGGATCGCGGCCGGGCACGACGACGGAGGGGCGGGCCTTCCGGCCCGCCCCTCCGGGGGTGTGACGATGATCCGCTCGGTGCTACTCGTCGTCGCCGAGGTCTCCGCCGAGGTCGCCGCCGTCCGGGGTGCCGCTGATCGCGTAGCCCTGGCGGCGGGCCTCGTAGCAGGCCACCGTCGCGGCCGCCGAGACGTTCAGCGAGCCGACCCGGCCCAGCTGCGGCACGAACACCACCTGGTCGCAGAGCGCGAGCGCCTCGGGCGTGATCCCGCGGTCCTCGTGCCCGAGCACGAAGGCCACCGCCGGGGTCAGCTCGGCGGCGAACATCGGCACCGCCTCGTCCGCCAGCTCCAGGCCGACCACCTTGAAGCCGTCCGCCTTCGCCGCCGCCACCGCCTCGGCGACCGTCGGGAAGTGCTCCACCTTGAGGTACTTGTCGGTGCCCATCGCGGCCTTCTGCGCGCCCGAGGAGCGCACCGACGGGGTGTCCCCGGTCAGGTACAGCTTCTCGGCACCCATCGCCGCGCCGGTCCGGACCACCGAGCCGACGTTGAACGGCGACTGCAGGTTCTCCAGGATGATCGCGAGCCGGAACTCGTTGCTGCGCCGCCACGAGCGGTGCAGGCGCTTCAGTTCGGTCCCGCGCAACTGCTTCACGACGACGTTCCCCGTCCACTCTCCGGCCCCTCGCCCGCCTCCGGGCGGGGCCGTGCTTCCAGAATCCGGAACCCGTTGACCGACGCGACGCGGGTGGTCGGGTAGCCCTGGTCGTTCAGCCACTTCTGCAGCGAGTCCGACCCCAGGTGCTTCTGCACCACCAGGAACGCCGAGCCGTCCGGCGTCAGCCGGCCGAGCCAGTGCGTGAGCAGCCCGCGCAGCGCGGCCTTGCCGATGCGGATCGGCGGGTTGGAGTAGATCGTGGCGAACCGCACGTCCTCCGGGACGTCGTCCGGCAGCGCCGCCTGGACGTTGCCCAGGCCGAGCGCCCCGGCGTTCAGCCGCACCAGCTCCAGCGCGCGCTCGTTCACGTCCACCGCCCAGACCGGGAGGCGCTTGCGCCGGCTCGCCCAGGTCAGCGCGATCGGGCCGTAGCCGCAGCCGACGTCCAGGATCGGGCCGCGCACCCGCGGCGGCGGGGCGTGCTCCAGCAGGATCCGGGTGCCCGGGTCGAGCCGGCTGCGGGAGAAGACCCCGGCGTCGGTGGTCAGTTCGAGGGTGAGGTCCGGGAGGGAGACCGTGATCGGCCGGCGCTCGCTGGCGACCTCGGGTGCACCGGTGAAGTAGTGCGAGCCGGACATGCTTTCCCCGTCGTTCGTAAGGGCCTCGGGGCCACCGGGTGGGTGTGGGTAAGCCCTTGGTACGGCACCGATCGTACCCCCGGCGGCCTGCGGCGCGTTCCGCCCGCGGCCCGCCCGCCCGCGGGGGGCCGGTACCCCGGCGCCGGTGCGCCCCGGGCCGCCGGTGGTGCCGTGCCCCGTCGTGGCGGCGGCCCCGGGTGCGCGGCGCACCCCTCCCGGCGGCCGCTCGACCCCCTGCTCCGCGGGCCGGCCCCGGCCCGCCCGGCCGCCCCGGCAACACGCCGGACCGCCCGGGGCTTCGCGTCCGGCCGTCCGGCGGCGGATACTGCGAGTACCGCCATCCGGGCCCCGTGGGAGCCTCCGAACGAACAGTGAGGAAGGACGCCATGCCGCAGAATCACGAGGACTACCTGATCGACGAGACGGTCGAGACCGTCGAGCCCGACGACGACGCGGCCGAGGGGGACGAGTACGACGAGGTCGCCGAGCGGCGGGCCCTCGGCGCCGACCCCGCCACCGACGTCGCGGACGCCGCCGAGCAGAGCCGGGTCGTCCAGCTCGACGAGGACGAGTACCGCGAGTAGCCGGGCCTGGCGAGACGGGCGGCTACGGGCCCTACAGTGCCTTGCGGCGCTGCAGCCAGGTCATCGCCGCCCACCCCGGCAGCACCGGCAGGATCAGCGTCAGCAGGCGGAACATCGCCACCGCCGCCATCGCGCCGCCCTTCTCCATCGACGCGGTCTGCTGCAGCAGCGTGATCAGCGCGCCGTCCACCGCGCCGGCCCCGCCCGGGGTCGGCGCGACGTTGCCCGCGGCGTTGCCCACCAGGAACACCACCGCCACCGAGGCGAACGAGGGGGCCCGGCCGATCGCCCGGGTGCAGCAGTACAGGCAGGCGATCAGGCAGATCGACACCAGCAGCTGGCCGGTCAGGCCGACCGCCAGCCGGGTCGGGCTGCGCAGCAGGTCCAGCAGCCGGGGCAGCACCTCCGCGGTCAGCGGCCGCAACCGGGCCACCAGCCAGCGCCGGGCCGCCGGGACGGCCGACACCAGCGCCAGCAGGGCCGCCGCCCCGGCGAGCCCGCCGACCACCGCGGGCAGCGCGTCCAGCTCCGAACCGCCCGGCTGCAGGTCCAGCAGGTAGACGAAGGCGCCCAGCTGCAGCAGGTGCAGCACCAGGCCCATCAGCTGCCCCACCCCGACGCTGGACAGCGCCTGCGCGGTGGGGATCCCGGCCCGCTGCAGCAGCCGGGTGTTCAGCGCCACGCCGCCGACGCCCCCGGGCGACACCAGCTTCACGAACGCGCCGGCCAGCTGGGCCAGCACCGCGTTGCGGAAGTCCAGCCGCTCCGGCACGAACCCGACGAACCCCATCGCGGCCGTCACGTGGCTCGCCGCGGCCGCGACCAGCGCCAGCGCCAGCCAGGCCGGGTCGGCGTCCGCCACCGCCGCGATCGGGTTGTCCTCGGCGGCGAACAGCTGCGGGATCAGCAGCCACCCGGCCACCACCCCGCCGACCACCGCCAGCAGGGTCCGCGGCCGCAGCCGCTCCAGCCGCACCGGCCGGCCCACCGCCTGCGGCCGGGCCCGCAGCACCTCGGCCCGGATGGCGTCCAGCAGCCCGCTGCCGGCCGCGGCCGGCGCCGGCCCGTCCCCGGCGTCCGTCTCCGCGGCGGCCGGGGCGGGCCCCGCCCCGGCCCGGTCGGCCTGCTTCAGGGCCTGCCGGGTGGGCAGGGCCAGGGCGATCGGCTGGAGCAGCGGGAGGGCGGCGGCGACCGGGTCGGGCCCGAGGACGGCGATGGCGCTGCGGACGGAGCGGGCGGCGCCGGTGCGCAGCGCCAGGGTGGTGAGCAGCTGGGCGATGTCGCAGTGCAGGACGAGTTCGCTGGCCGCGATGTCGCCGTCGGCGAAGTCGACGAGGTGCACCGCGCCGTCGTCGTCGACGAGCAGGGAGGACGGCACGAGGGCCCGGTGGGCGATCTCCCGGCGCTGCAGCCGGGCGAGCTGCCGCCAGGCCTCGGCGAGCAGCTCGTCGGTGATCTCCGGCTCGGCGAGCTGGTCGAGGGTGCGTCCGGGGAGGTGCTCGTAGGCGATCAGCGCGGTGTCGTGGCCGAGCCCGGCGGTGGCCGCGATGCGGCGGGTGCGGACGCCGGCGGCGAGTGCCGCGTAGGTGACGAGCGCCTCGTGCTCGAGGCCGGTGCGGGGCGAGCGCAGGGCCCGCGGGTGCGGGGCGGTGCGCAGCCGCAGGCGGCGCCAGGCGCGTTGCACGGCGGCGGCGGTGACGGCCTGGCGCTCGAGCAGCAGGACGTCGAGGTCGGGCCTGCCGTCGGCCTGGTGGACCAGGTGGTGGTCGGGTGCCACGGCGCGGGCCCCGGTGGGGCGCAGACCGCTCTCGCGCAGGGCGCGCAGGATCTCCCGCGGGCCGGGCAGCGGGTCGGGGGTGCCGACGGCGTAGAGGGTGCCGTGGGCACCGGTCCAGCCGAGCAGCAGGCCGAGCAGGAGGGCGGTGGGGGTGGCGTAGCCGCCGGCGAGCCCGGCGAGGCCGGAGACGGCGAGGACGGCCCAGGGGGCGCGGCGTTCGCGGCTGCCGGAGGCCGTCATGAAGGCGAGGACGGGGGCGAGGTACCCGTAGACGGGCTCGGTGTGGCCCGGGACGCCGTCGGGCAGCGGCTGGGTGAGCGCGGCCAGCAGGGAGGGCGGGGCGTGCGCGTCGGCCCACAGGTCGACGCCGAGGGTGGCGCCGTAGGCGAGGACGGCGGCGAGCAGGCCGTCGGAGACCTGCTGCAGGGCGCGTCGCCGGTCCGGGCCGAGCAGGCGGCGGGCGGCGAGGACGACCGGCAGCAGGAGGACCGCGGCGGTGGTGAGGCCGTTGGCCAGGTGGGCGAGCGGCCGGGGCACCAGGGCGGCGGCCTCGGCGACGTCGGCGGCGATGCCACCGGTGGTGGCGCGGGCGTAGTCGGCGAGCAGCAGGGTGACCGCGACGGCGAGGAGCCCGGTGAGGAGCCGGATCAGGGCGACGGGCTGCCGGATCCGGCCCGACTCGGACACCGCCCGGCTCCGGCCGCCGCCGGTGCGTCCGGGTATGCCCCGGCGCGCTGCTGTGGGCGCCTCGGCGGTCGTGCCCCCGCCGGTGTCGCCGCTCGTACTCCCCGTCACGATCGCCACGGGTGGCATGGTCCCACGCCACCCGTGCCGTCCGGGACCGGAAGCCGGCTTCCGCCCGGCCGCGGGGCAGGCGCGGCCGGGCCGCTTCCGCCGGCCGCCGCCGGGCCGCCCGCCGGTCAGGCCTGCCGGGTCGGCAGGGCGACGAGGTGGCGCAGGTTGACGTGCCGGGGGCGGCTGACGGTGTAGGCGATCAGGTCGGCGACGTCCTCGGCGGTCAGCGCCGGGATGGCGGCGAACATCCCGCCGAGCTGCTCGCGCAGGTCGGGGTTGTCGATGTGGCCGCCGAGCTCGGTGTCGGTCAGCCCGGGCTCGACGGCGCTGACCCGTACGTCGCGCGGGCCGAGCTCGCTGCGCAGGGCGGCGGAGAGCTGGGTGAGCGCGGCCTTGGTGGCGCCGTAGACGGCGTAGTCGGGGAAGACGACGTGCGAGGCGATCGAGGAGACGTTGACGAGGTCGGCGGTGCGGCCCTCGGCGG
Organism: Kitasatospora sp. NPDC051705; assembly: GCF_044453265.1. Taxonomy (NCBI): domain Bacteria; kingdom Bacillati; phylum Actinomycetota; class Actinomycetes; order Kitasatosporales; family Streptomycetaceae; genus Kitasatospora; species Kitasatospora sp. NPDC051705. The sequence goes on from NZ_JBITCO010000040.1 coordinate 27,376, forward strand.
CGGCCGCGGTGAGGTCGGCGCTGAAGGCGCGGACGATCCGCAGGGCGCCGGTGAGGTTGGTGTCGACCATCCGGGTCCACTCGTCGATCCGGCCGTCGGCGAGCGGGTTGGGCAGCATCACCCCGGCGTTGTTGACCACCAGGTCGACCGGCCCGTAGGCGGCGTGGACGGCCCGGGCGGCGGCGTCCACGGAGGCCTGGTCGGTGACGTCGGCGGTGACGGCGAGGGCCTGCCCGCCGGCGGCGGCGAGCTCGGCGGCGAGGGCGTCGATCCGGTCGGTGCGGCGGGCGAGCAGCGCGACCCGGGCGCCGCCGGCGGCGAGCAGTCGGGCGGTGGCGGCACCCATGCCGCTGGCGGCTCCGGTGACGACGGCGGTGCGGGCGGCGAGGCCGGGGTGGTTCACGGTGGCTCCTGGACGGGGTGTTCGGGTGGACGCCGTCCACTCTGCGCGGCCCGTCGCGGTCCACCCAGGGCCCTGGTCCTCCCCGGTCCGCCGGACCGGGGGTCCGGCAGGGCCACCCTGGCGGTTCACCCGGACGGGTGTGTCCCCGGCCCGCCGGGCGGGCGCCGTCACTACCCTGCCAGCATGAGCGCCTGCGAAGACCTCGCCGCGGCACCCCAGGACATCGCGCCCCTCCCGCCGGCCGGCGGCTGCGCCGACTGCCTGGCCCAGGACCGCCGGGACTGGGTGCACCTGCGGATCTGTCTGGACTGCGGGCACGTCGGCTGCTGCGACTTCTCGCCGCAGCGGCACGCCACCGCGCACTTCCACGACACCTCGCACCCGGTGATCCGCTCCTTCGAGCCGGGCGAGGACTGGCGGTGGTGCTTCGTCCACGAGGTGATGGGCTGAGCCGCAGCGGGGCGCCCCGCCCCGCCCGCCGCCCAAGGCCCGCCCGCCGCCCGCTCCCGGTGGCGGTCGGGGACGATCCGGATAAAATCCGGACAAGACGCCCGTGCGGCCCCTGGCCGACATCCGTCCGGCCGGTGACCGCCGAAGGGAGGCCGACGATGACCAAGCGAACCCCGGGCAGTACCGCCAAGCTCCGCCAGGGCACCCAGGAACTGCTGGAGCGCCGGGGCATGGCGAACCCACCGAGCAGGCTCGCGCCGCGGTCGGGCGGCGGGGCCGCGTCCTCCGCCACCACCGGGTACACCGCCCCCGACGCCTTCCGGCACGGCGGGCGCGACACCGCCGCCTCGGCGCCGCACGGGGCCCCGGCGATGCACGCCGAGCTCAAGGGCCACCGGCACCGCGGCGCGGAGAAGCACTCCGCGCACTGAACCGCGGCGACGCCCCGCGGCCGGGGGCGGGCGGAGCCGTCGGGCCCCGCCCGCCCCCGCCGTCCCTCCCGGGTCCGCACCGGCCCCGCCGTCCGCCGGGCCGGCTGTCGGTGGCCCGGGGTACCTTCGACGCGATCGAGCAGTGCGGGGCGGGAGGACGGGGGCACACCATGGCCGACGTGATCACGGAGGAGCCGGTCGAGCTCCAGCTGGAGCGGTACCGGACGGAGCTGACGGGCTACTGCTACCGCATGCTCGGCTCGGTCTTCGAGGCCGAGGACGCGGTGCAGGAGACGATGGTCCGCGCCTGGCGCGGTCACCGGGGCTTCGAGGGCCGGGCCGCGCTGCGCTCCTGGCTGTACCGGATCGCCACCAACGTCTGCCTGGACGCACTGAACGGCCGCCGGAACCGGGCCCGTCCGATGGACCTCGCCGGGCCCGTCACGGTGGCGACGGCGAGCGAGACCCAGCTGCCCGAGGCGACCTGGATCGGCCCCGCGCCGGACGGCAGGGTGCTGCCCGAGACGGGGGACCCGGCCGACGTGGCCGCCCAGCGGGAGTCGGTGAAGCTGGCCTTCGTCGCCGTCCTGCAACGGCTCGCGCCCCGGCAGCGGGCCGTGCTGATCCTGCGCGAGGTGCTCGGCTGGAAGGCCGCCGAGGTGGCCGAACTGCTCGGCGTGACGGTGGCGTCGGTGAACAGCGCGCTGCAGCGGGCCCGCGGCGTGCTCGCCGGGGACGCGGCCGCCCGTCCGGCGCCGGACCTGGACGACGACCACCGCGCGCTGCTGGACCGCTACGTCCGCGCCTTCGAGGCCTACGACATGGACGGCCTGGCCGCGCTGCTGCACGAGGACGTCACGCTCAACATGCCGCCGTTCGCGATGTGGCTGTGCGGGCGGGAGGAGATCCGGGCCTGGATGCTCGGGCCCGGCCACGGCTGCCGCGGCTCCCGGCTGCTCCCGGTCACCGCCAACGGCGGCCCGGCCTTCGCCCAGTACCGGCCGAGTCCGGCCGGCGGGCACGAGCCGTGGGCGCTGATCGTGCCGGAGGTGTCAGCGGGCCGGATCACCGGGTTCACCAACTTCCTGGACACCGACGTGCTCTTCCCGCTGTTCGGCCTCCCGCCCCGGCTGGACGCCGAGTAGCGCCGTCAGGCAGGGCGGGTCGGCGGCCGCCGGCAGCAGCGCCGCGAGCCCGCTGAACGCGAGCAGTTCGCGCAGCGGGCCGCCGGCGTTCCGCAGCACCACGCCCACGCCGTGGCGTCCGGCGGCGAGCCGGAGCCGGGCCAGGGCGTCGACGACGGCCAGGTCGGGCGCGTCCAGGGCGCCGAGGTCGCAGACCAGGGCTCGGTCCGGCCGGTCGGCCGGGGTGTTCCGGGTTTTCTCCATGCTGCTTGGACCGGTCCGGCGGCCCCGGCTCATCGGTGTGCGCGGAAGTTCCGGCCGGGCCGGCCCGGCCGAAGGGTCTCCGGGCGCCGTGCGAGGCCTCCCCGAAGAAAGTTCCGCGGGGAGCGATGAGTTCGCGGCGCGGCCCCGGTCCACCCCTGTGGAAGCGCCACCGAGGGCGCCGTGACGAGGAAGAGGACCGACACCATGACCGAGAACCCGAGCGAGCTGACCATCACCCGGGAGCTGCCGGCCACTCCGGACGCCGCCTTCCGCGCCTACGTCGAGCCCGAGCAGTTCGTCCGCTTCTGGGGCCCGGTCGGCACGCACGTCGAGCCGTCCACCGTGACCATCGAGCCGCGGGTGGGCGGGCGTTACGACAGCACCCTGACCATCGACGCGACCGGCGACGAGTACCCGATGCGCAGCCGGATCACCGACATCCGCCCGGGCGAGCTGATCGCCCTGGTCGAGGAGGGCGTCGGCATGAGCTCCACGCTGACCTTCCGGGACCTCGGTGACGGCCGCACCGAGGTGGTCCTGCACCAGACCGAGGTGCCCGCGATGTACTGCGGCCCGGAGGCCCGGGCGGGCCTCGACTCCAGCTTCGACCGGCTGGTCGAGCACCTCGCCGCGCGCGGCTGACCGGCACGGCCCCCGCCGCTGCCCGTCGGCCCACCGGGCCACCGGGCCGGCGGGCGGGTGGTGGCAGAGTAGGCGGTCCGAAAGCCCCGTGCCCGAGGAGGACCGCAGTGACGGCTGAGCCCTTGAAGTCCCGCGAGGAGTGGTTGGCCTCGCTGCCCCGGATCTACGCCGCGGCCGGCTGCCTGCTGCGCGACGACTCCGGCCGGATCCTGATCGTGAAGGCCGGGTACCGCGAGCACTGGCAGTTCCCGGGCGGGACGATCGACCTCGGCGAGGGCCCGGTCGAGTGCGCCGTACGGGAGTTGGAGGAGGAGACCGGCATCGTGAAGGAGGCCGGCGCCCTGCTGGCGATCTCCTGGACCCATCCCTCGGCCGAACTCGACCACCCGGCCGAGCACTTGATGTTCGACTTCGGCACCGTCCCGGACGGCACCCCGGTGACCGTGCCGGCCGGTGAGCTGGACGAGCACCGCTGGGCGCCGCTGGACGAGGCCCTGGAGCTGCTCGGGCCGGCCCGTTCGGCCCGGCTGCGGGCGGCTCTGGAGGCGTCCGTCGACGGCCGGGTCCGGATCGTCACCACGCACGTCTCCGGTTTCTGAGGAGCGCGGCGGAGCGCGGCGACCGGGCCGGGCGCCGCGCGGCGCGGCGGGCCGCACCGGCGGGCCCGTGCGGCCGACTGCCGGCCCCCGGGCGGGAGTTCCGCCCGGGGGCCGGTCCGGGTCACGCCTGCTCGGCGTTCCGGGCGGCGATGAAGGCGGCGACGGCCTCGGCGGTGAAGGTCTCCGCCTCGGACTTGTCGACGCTCAGGCCGGCGAGCACGCCGGCGCCGTTCTCCAGCTCCAGCAGGGCCAGCAGGATGTGCTCGGTGCCGACGTAGTTGTGTCCGAGCTTGAGCGCCTCGCGGAAGGTCAGCTCCAGCACCTTCTTGCCCTGCGCGTCGTACGGGATGAGCGCCGGCACCTCGGCGACGGCCGCGGGCAGGGCGGCGGTGGCCGCGGTCCGGACGGCCTCCGGGCCGACGCCCTGGGCGGCGAGCGCCTTGACCGCGAGGCCCTCGGGCTCGGCGAGCAGCCCGAGCAGCACGTGTTCGGCGGTGATCTCGGCGTTCCCGGCCCGCCGGGCCTCCTCCTGGGAGGCCATCACGACGCTGCGGGCCCGGTCGGTGAACCGGCTGAAGCCCTGGTTCGGGTCCAGGTCGGAGGGAGTGCCCGGGTCCTTGGGGACGAAGCGCTTCTGGGCGGCCTGCTTGCTGACGCCCATGCTGCGGCCGATGTCGGTCCAGGACGCGCCGGAGCGGCGGGCCTGGTCCACGAAGTGGCCGATCAGGTGGTCGGCGAGGTCACCGAGGTGGTCGGCGGCGATGACCGCGTCGGAGAGCTGGTCGAGCGCGTCGGGGTGGACCTTCTTGATCGCGGCGATCAGGTCGTCGAGGCGCAGGGGAGTGGTGCTGGGAACGACGGAATTCTCCATGCGTCAACCGTAGGTTGTCGACGCCTCATCGTCAACCATCGGTTGACGATGAGGCGGGAGGGGTTCCGGAGTCGCGGAAGCGGCGCGGTCCGCCGGGCGGCTGCTACTCGGCGGGCAGCAGGCGGGCCCGGACGGCGGCGACCTCGGCGGGGGCGGCCCCGGCGGCGAGCAGGTAGCCGGCCGGGTCGAAGTCGCTCAGCGCCGCCTCCAGGGCGGCCTCGGCGGTGGTGCCGGCCCCGGCGAGCACCGCGTCGATCCGGTCGTACTGGTCCGGGAGGCCCAGCATTCCGTACAGCGGCCGGACGTTGGGGCCGCTGATCAGGTAGTCCTCGACGATCGCGGCCCGCTCGACGCCGGCCAGGGCGAGCAGCAGCAGGGCCGCCAGGCCGGTGCGGTCGCGGCCGGCGCCGCAGTGCACGACCAGGCCGCCGGGGCGGGCGCCGGCGACGGCCGCGACCAGCGCGGCGGCGGCGTGCGGGCAGTGGTCCAGGTAGGGGCGGAGCGCGAGCGGGGTGCCGTCCAGTCGGCCGTAGGCCTCCCACCAGGCGGGGCCGGCCAGTTCGTCCAGCGGGACCCGGATCAGCTCGACGCCCTCGGGGAGCGGGAGGAGCGGCTTGTACTCCTCGGTGTTGCGCAGGTCGACCACGGTGCGGACGCCGTGGTCGAGGAGGGCGTCCCAGCCCTCGGCGGTGAGGCGGTCCAGGTTGTCCGCCCGGACTATCGCCCCGCGGGCGGTCGGTCGGCCGGAGGCGGTGGGCAGGCCGCCCAGGTCGCGGACGTTCAGGCAGCCGTCCCAGACGAGGGTGCGGTCCTCGGCGGTGGTCAGCGCGCGCGTCCGGCTCATGGGGTTCCCCGATTCCTCGACGGGGGTCCCGTTACCCCCTCGTTATGTAAGGACTCCCGGGAGATCCGGATGGTTCCTCGGCGTTCGGATCGCCGGCATCCGGCGTTCAGGACGCGGCGGGCGGTGCCGGGTGGTGCCGGGTGGTGCCGGGTGGTGCGGTCCGGGGCCGGGTCGGGGCCGGGTCGGGGCCGGGTCAGGCGGTGGTCGGGGCCTCGGCCTCGGCGATGACCAGCTTGGCGATCGGGTCGGTGGCGCTCTGGCCGAGCACCGAGCCGGCCGCGATCGCACCGACCAGGAACACGGTGGACAGCCAGGCCATGGTCGACACCGGCAGGGTGAAGGCGCCGACCACCCGGGCCGCGCACTCGGCCAGCAGCGCGGTGCCCCAGATCCCCGCGAACACCCGCTCGTGGCGGCGGAAGGCCCGGGAGCCGGCCGCCGCACCCCCGGTCAGCCGGTGCCAGGCGGCGGTGCGGTCCGCCCGGCCCCGGGTGACGAAGGGCATCAGCATCGGGGTCATCACCGACCGGCCGACCAGCCCCGAGAAGAGGATCGCCAGCGCCACGGTGCCGCTCAGCACACCGTCCTTGGCGATCATCAGCCGGGCGTCGCCGGTGACGAAGGTGAGCGCCAGACCGGCCAGGTTGACGGTGAGCATCAGCGCGGCCCACAGGTTCAGCCGCCGCTCGCGCAGCAGGCCGAGGACGGTCCGGGCGGCCGGGATGGTGCTGCTCCAGGCCAGCGCGGCGAACTCGCTCAGGCCGCAGGCCGAGTGGAGCAGGAAGTAGCCGGCCAGCGGGGCGGCCACGTCGAGGGCGAGCGGGCGGAGCCCGGAGAGCAGCGGGTTCGAGGCCCGGGCCGCGGGAGCGGCGGCGATCGGGGCGGTGGTGGCGGTGTTGACGGGCTGGCTCACGGTGGGTTCCTCCCCGGCTCGGCGGCCGCGGGCCCCTGCCCGCGTCGTGCCTCCAGTCTTTCCGTCCGACCCTCCGTCAGAGCAGTGCCGTCCGTTGCGGGATCCGTGTGACAGCTGTCATGGTGCGGCCCGTGACGACCCGTCCGACCTGCGGGTTTCCCGGGGTGTGCCGCCGCGGGGCGTGCCCCGGCAGCGAGCCCCCGGGCACGCGCGACACGGCCTAACCCCGGTGGGGGAAGGCCCACAGTTCGCGACCCCGGGTGTCCAGGCAGCGGACGGTGCGGTAGCGCTCGTCCCCGGCCGAGAGGAAGCCCCGCGCGACGCCCTCCAGGACGGTCCGGGAGACGGCGTCGCCCCGGGTCCAGGCGCCGGTCAGGACGAGCTCCCCGGCGATCAGCTCGGCGCGCTGCACCCGGGCCACCGAGGCGGTCAGCAGGGCGGCGTTGACGTCCTCCAGCCCGGCGCGGGAGAGGTAGCCCTCTCCGGTGCCGTCCCGGTCCCGCGCCGCCCGGTGGCGCAGCTCCGGCAGGCCGTAGCGGCGGACGGCGGCGACCGCGTCCTCCAGCACCAGCGGCCAGCGCGGCCCGGGCAGGACCTGCCACCAGACGTCCTCGCCGACCGGCAGCACCTCGCCGATCCGCGCCCGCCAGACCTCCAGGCCGTACCGGGTGCGCGGGTCGGGCCGGTGGCCGGGGAGACCGGCGGCGGCCCAGTCGGCCCGGCGGACGGCACTGAGGTCGAAGGTGAAGGAGGTCCGGTCGGCGGAGGGGCGTTCCACCACGCCCAGCAGCAGCCAGTGGGTCTCGTCCGGCAGGGCGAAGGTGCGGCGCCACCCGCGCAGTCCCAGGGCGCGCAGGCCGGGTGCGAGGTGGTGGCGCAGCCCCTCCGCGTGGAGCTGGTGGGCGGTGGTCATCGCGGGCGTCCCTGCTGGTCGTCACTGCTGGTGGGGGCGGCCGGCCCGGCCGCCGGCCCGGGCGCGCGGCGGCGCGGGGGCGGGCGGACGGAGGGGCGGCGCGGCGGCCGGTCGTCGAGGCGGTCCGGGCGCCCGGTGCGCACGGCGGCCCCGGGGCCCGACCGGGCCCGGACTGCTTCGCCCACGGACAACGTAGGCGGCGGAGGGCCTCCGGGGCCGCGGGCGAAGGGCGGCGGCCGACGGGACCTTGGGCCCGGCGGCCCGTGGTCCTTCGACCGGACCCGGACCCGGTCGCCCGGATGGCGCATGATGTGGCGGGTGCAGAGTGCAGAGCGCCCCGGAGCGGGCACCGACAGCCCCGTCGGCCGGTCCGGACCAGTCCCTTCCGCCGGCCCACCACCCGGCGGGCCCGTCGCCCCCGTCGATCTGACCGAGGCCGTCCGGGCCGCGCAGGCGGGGGACGAGGAGGCGTTCCGGCTGCTGTTCCGGACGGTCCAGCCGGGCCTGCTGCGCTACCTGCGGGTACTGGTCGGCGGGCGTCCCGAGGACGCCCAGGACGCCGAGGACATCGCCTCCGAGACCTGGCTGCAGATCGCCCGCGACCTGCGCGGCTTTTCCGGGGACGGGGACGGCTTCCGCGGCTGGGCCGCCACCGTGGCCCGCCACCGCGCGCTCGACCACCTGCGCGCCCGCCGCCGCCGCCCGGTCACCGACCTGCCCTTCGAGTACCTCGCCGAGCTGGCCGCCGGGGACGACACCGCGCGCGCCGCGCTCACCACCGTCGGCACCGCCGACGCACTGGCGCTGATCTCCCGGCTGCCGCGCGACCAGGCCGAGGCCGTCCTGCTGCGGGTGGTGATGGAACTGGACGCCGAGAGCGCCGCCCGGGTGCTCGGCAAGCGGGCCGGCAGCGTCCGGATGGCCGCCCACCGGGGGCTGCGCAAGCTGGCCACGCTGCTGGAGCAGCCCTTCGCGGCCGGTACCGGCATCCCGGCCGCGCGGGCGGCCGCGGAGCCCGCCGAACGACCCGCGGGACGGGCCGCGGGGCGGTCCGCGAAAAAAAGTACTGCGCAGGGTGTGACAGAACGCCGGGCCGCGACGCTGAAGGACATGAGATGAGCACCAACCGATCCCGTCGGATCGACCGTGACACGGCCGAGCACCTGCTCGGCGGTGCCGTGGGCGGCCCGCCGGCCGGGCAGGACGCCTCGCTCACCGGACCGGACGGCGGTCCCGGGGCAGTCGCCCGGGTCCTCGCCGCGGCCGCCGCCCCGGCGACGGTCGACGAGCTGGCCGGGGAGGAGCACGCCCTGGCCGCCTTCCGGGAGGCCCGTCTCGCGTCCGACCCCGTAGTGACCGCACCCGTCCGGAGACGATCGATGGCGACCGCCACGCTGGCCAGGGCCTTCAGCACGAAGGCCGTTGCCGTCGTGCTCGGCGCCACGGCGCTGTGCGGGGTCGCGGTCGCCGCCGGCACCGGGAACCTGCCGTCCCCGCTGGGCGGCCCCGCCGAGCCGGAGCACATGCTCGCCACCGGCGGCGGCAGCGCGTCCGGCCACCCGTCCGGCACCCCGCCGCGCAGTGCCGCGCCGGCCGGGGCGTCCCCGCGCCCGTCCGGCACCGGCCCGTCCGGTGCCCCGCAGCAGGTCGCGCCGTCCACCGCCCCGACGCCCGGCGCCCCCTCCGCCGGTGTCGACGGACGCGGCGCCCGGCAGGTCCCGCCCGCGCTGGTCCCGCTCTGCCGCGGGTTCGCCGACCGGACGGGCAAGGGCGAGCGCTCGCGCCAGCTGCTCACCGACCCGCTCTACGCCCCCCTGGTCGCGGCGGCCGGCGGGGCGGAGAAGGTGGCGGAGTACTGCGCGGACGGCGCCGGGAAGCAGGGCGACGACGACCACCAGGGCGCCGCCCCGCAGCCCCGCGACCCGGGCCGGGCGGTGCCGAGCCCCGGCGCCGGCAAGGGCGGCAACGACAACACCAACGGCAACGACAACGCCAACGGCAAGGGCAAGGGCGGCACGGACGCCGGCACCAACGGCGGCGACGCGGCCAAGCAGCCCGGCAGGGCCGGCGGCACCGCCTCCACGGTGCCGGCCGTACCGGTCGTGCCGGACGCCCGCCCGAGCCCGGTCAAACCGGACCGGCCCGAGGACGACCAGTCGGGCCGGCGGTAACCCCCCGGACTCCGGGTGGGCGGCGGGCGACTCCCCCCGGGCCCGCCGCCCACCCGGATCGCACCACCCGCACCACCCGCAGGACCTGCAGTACCCGCAGTACGCAGGACCACCCGAAGACCCCGGGTGGCCGGTCGGCTCCCCCGTGCCCACCGTCCACCCGGCCGGCCCCGGCCGGACCGGCAGGCGCATCACCCCGGACGCGCCGCCGGCCGGCCGGCCCGGAACGTGCGGCCCGCCCGCCCGCAGTCAGGGCGGGCCGCACCCCCCGTGCCGGCGGCCGGGGGACCGCTGCCCGGTCCCCCGACCGCCTCCCCGCCCCCGGCGGGGCGGTCCGGCCGGGCGGCTATCGTGCACGGGTGCACGAGGCGGCCCGGAACCCCGGGCACGGCACGTGAGGGGAGCTCCAGTGATCGGACGGGCGCTGAACGGGCGTTACGAACTCGTCGAGATACTCGGCGTCGGCGGCATGGCCACCGTCTGGCGCGGCGTGGACCACGTGCTGGGCCGGCAGGTGGCCGTCAAGGTCCTCAACGGAGGCCTCGCCGACGACCCCCGCTTCGCCGAGAGGTTCGGCCGGGAGGCGCAGCACGCCGCGATGCTGGTGCACCCGAGGATCGTCATGGTCTTCGACTCCGGCGTCGACGAGGGCACCCCGTTCATCGTCATGGAGCTCGTCAACGGGCGTTCGCTCGCCGCCGTGCTGGCGCAGCAGCCGGCCCTGCCGGTGGAGCGGGCCGTCGGCATCGCGGCGGCGGTCTGCGAGGCGCTGGCGGTCGCGCACGCGGCCGGGCTGGTCCACCGCGACATCAAGCCCGGCAACATCATGATCACCGACGACGGCGGCGTGAAGGTCGTCGACTTCGGCATCGCCCGGGCCGGGTCCTCCAGCAACCTCACCCAGACCGCGAGCGTGCTCGGCACGGCCGCGTACCTGTCGCCCGAGCAGGCCACGGCCTCGGCGCTGGACGGCCGCACCGACCTCTACGCCGTCGGCTGCGTGCTCACCGAGATGCTGACCGGCGCGACCCCGTTCACCGCCGAGAGCCCGGTGGCGATCGCCTTCAAGCACGTCGGCGAACAGCCGCTGCCGCCGTCGGCCCGCCGCCCCGGTCTGCCGCCGGCCCTGGACGCCGCGGTCCTGCGGCTGCTCGCCAAGAAGCCCGCCGACCGGCCCGCGGACGCGGCCGCGGCGCGGTACGAGCTCCTCTCCACCGTGCCCGGGCTCGCGGTCGGCGACCCGACGACCGAACTCCTCGCCACCGCCGCCGCCACCCAGCTGCTCCCGCCCGTCCCGGCGGCGAACGCCGACCAGCAGCACACCACTCTGCTGCCGCCGCAGGCCGCGGCGCCCGCCACCTCGCTGATGGCCCCCGTCCCGGCGGCCCCGCCGGCGCCCGCCGCCCGCAGCCGGCGCCGGCCGCTCGTGCTGGGCGCCCTCGGGGTGGCCGGGCTCGCCGGGGTCACCGCGCTGGCCGTCACCGCCTTCGACGAGCCGGCCGGCCACGCGACCCCGGCGGCCAAGCCGCCCGCGGCCACCGCCTCCGCCCGCCCGACGGCCACGCCCACCCCGACCCCGACCCCGGCGGCGCCCACCACCCCGGCCGCCCTCCCGACCACGGCGGCCCCCGTCGTCCCCCGCAACCAGGCCCCGGCGCTCCAGCTCAACGCCTTCCGCCAGGCCGTCGCGCAGGCCCAGGTCGGCAAGGACCGCGACCGCCAGGTCGAGCTGCTGCGGATCCTCGACGACGCCTCGGCCCGCCTCAACGAGGGCTCCCCGGACGACGCCGCCCAGGAGCTGAAAGACGCCCAGAAGGTGATCCGCGACATGGCGAAGAAGCACGCCATCGACCCTGCGACCAACGCCAACTGGAACGCCCGGCTGTCGGCCCTGCTGATCACCCTGCACGCGACGGCCGGCGACCAGAACGACTGAGGGACCGGCTGAGGGCCCGGCGCCGCAGGGGTGCTGGCGGGCCGTCACAATGGCGGGATGCTGACTCTCGGATCCGTCGTCCTCGGTGTCTCCGACATGCCGCGCGCGGTCGCCTTCTGGACCGCGGCGCTCGGCTACCGCGCGCGCGACGGCGAGGTCGGGGCGGACTGGACGGTGCTCGTCCCCGCCGCCGGCGGCGGCGTGCAGATCGCGCTGGGCGTCAGCGAGTCGCCCGTCCAGGAGCACCCGCGGGTGCACCTGGACCTCTACGCCGGCGACGCCGGCGACCAGGCCGCCGAGGTCGAGCGACTGGTGTCGCTCGGCGCCCGGCGGGTCGACTGGGACGGCTACCCCGAGGACCCGGACTTCGTGGTGCTCGCCTGCCCCGAGGGCAACCGCTTCTGCGTCATCGACACGAGCCGCTGACCGCGGCGCCGCGGGACCGTCTCAGAGCCAGCCGGCCTGGGCGGCGCGGACGCCGGCCTGGAAGCGGCTGCGGGCGTCGAGGCGCTCCATGAGGTCGTTGGCGATGCGCCGCGCGGTGCGCGGGGACACACCGAGGCGCTTGGCGATGGCCTCGTCGGTGTGGCCGTCGGAGAGCAGGGTGAGGGCGGTGTGCTCCTGCGGGGTGAGGCCGTGCTCGTCGGGGGCGGCGGCGTCGCCCAGGGGCTGCGCGCCGGCCCAGACGGTCTCGAAGAGGGCGCACAGCGCCGTGAGCATGCCCTCGCCGCTGAGGACGACGGCGCCGGCGGCGGTGTCGTCGCTCTGGACGGGGATGACGGCCGTGGAGCGGTCGACGACGATCATGCGGGTGGGGAGCGCCGGGACGGTGCGGACCTGGCCGCCGTGGGTGGCGAGCCAGTTGACGTAGTCGACGGTGTGCGGGCTGTTGCGCACGCTGTCGAGGTAGACGGTGCGCATCCGGATGCCGCGGGACAGCAGGTCCTGGTTGAGCGGCTTGGCGGCCTCGATGTTCTCGGGCTTCTGGGCGCCGTCGGGGGAGAAGGTCATCACCTCGTGGCGCATCTCGCGGGTGAGGGCGGAGAGGCGGTCCCGGATCCGGTCGAGGCCGACGAGGTGCTCGACGTCGGGGTGGGCCTTGGTGGGCCGCAGGTCGGCGTACTCGGCGATGAGCTGGGCGGCCGCGGCGCGGGAGGCCTCGATGCGCAGCTGCTGGGCCGCCAGCTCGGCCTGCTGGCGGGCCATCAGGATCTCCATGCCGACGTCCGGGGAGACGGCCCGCAGCTCGCCGGGGCGTTCGGCGGAGGGGCGCAGCAGGGCGAGCTCGCTGAGCAGGTCGAGGGCGTTCCTGACCTGCTCCTCGGTGAGTGAGAGCCGGGTGCACAGACCCTCCACCCCGTCGTTCGGATGGGCGAGCATGGCCCGGTAGACCGCCTCCGAGGCGGTGTCCAGCCCCAGCGTCGTCAGCATGTCCAAACCCCCGTGATGGACTCGTGTTCGAAGCGTAGACGATCATTCCACAGCAGGTCGGAGGGGTGCCACACCGCCCGGTGGACGGTTTCGGCCAAGGACGGGAGCGTCCATGTTCGGCCCCTGTGCATCGTTTGCCGGGTTCGGCACGCTCGTCGTATGTATCTCGTTCATGCCGTACTGCGGCCCGTGTCCCCGGGGCTGGCGCTGCCCTCCGACGCCCGTGAGCTGCTGCGCGGAGAGGTGTGGCCGGAGGACCGGATCGAGCACCTCGTCGTCCACCCGCACCCGGGCGCGGATCCGGTGCTGGGCGTCTACCTGCTGGCCGACCGGCTGGAGGACGCCGAGGCGCGGACCGACCGCTTCTGCCACCGGGCGCTGACCGCGCTCCCGCAGTTCGCGGGCTGGCGTGCGGCGCGCGGCGCCGCGCCGCTGCTGGCGCCCTTCTACGAGCGGCTGCTGGGGCTCTGAGACGGGCCCTGGCCGGAACGGTCCAGGGACGTTTCCGGCCAGCCGGATTCCCTTCCACTGCCGCTGAGCTGCGACGAAGCTAGTGATCGCCGCCAGGGAGCACCGCTCCGGACGGCGCCGGAGGATCCGTCACCGCGGGACGCGACCACCGGACCCACTCAGCCGTCGCACCCGTAGAAGAGGACACCGTCATGCTCCGCACCGTCATCGCCAAGGCCGCCGCGGTCGCCACCCTCGCCCTCGCCCTGGCCGGTCTGGCCCCCGCCGTCGCCGGCAGCGCCACCACCGCCAGTGCCGCCACCAGCACCACCGCCGGCGTCTCCGGCGCCCCCGTCGTCGCCTACGACATGATCTGGGGCTGATCGAGCCCCGCCCTGCGCAGCGCCGTCCGGGCCGTTCCGCCCGCCCGCTCCGCGTAGTGCCACCCTGCCCACCCCGCCCGCGCCGCCCGGCCCGGGCCGTTCCACCCCGGCCCCACGGGCCGCCGCACCCCGCCGCACCGGCTGCTCCTGCAGGGCAGCCGCCCGGCCGCGGCCCGCACGCCCTCCCCCCTCCGGCGGTTCGACGCCGCCGTCCGCTCCCGCCCGGTCCCGCCCGGTCGCGGGGGAGCACCACCGAAGAACTCTGACCCGATCATGACCATCAAAGGATCCGTCGTGTCCCGTCGCGCCCTCTCCCGCTCCCTCGCCATCGGCCTCGCCGCCGTCTCCGCCTCCGCGGTGTTCTCCGTCATGCCCGCCCAGGCCGACACCGTGGTCGCCTCCTGGCGGACCCCGACCTCGACCGGCACGCTCGGCAACGGCGCCGCCCCCGGCGGCACGGTGACCCGCAGCCAGGCCGTGGCCCGGGCCCAGGACTGGGTGAACAAGGCCGTCCCGTACAGCCCCAACGGCCTGGTCAGCCCGTACGGCTGGTGGGCCGACGCCGAGACCGGCGGTCGCTACCGGCAGGACTGCTCCGGCCTGGTCTCGATGGCCTGGCAGCTGACGGACAGCCTGAACACCAACTCGCTGGTCAACGTCTCCACCCGGATCGGCCTCGACGACCTCCAGCCGGGCGACGCCCTCAACAACATCGACACCCACACCGCGCTCTTCGTCGGCTGGACCGACGGCTCGCACAACGCGGCCAACATCATCGAGGAGTGGAGCCGCTCCGGCCCGACCCGCGCCCGGGTGATGAACCGCAGCGAGATCAACAGCCGGCACTTCTACGCCTACCGCTACAACCGGATCGCGGACGACTCCGCGCCCACGGTCAGCAAGACCAAGGGCCAGTTCTTCCACGGGACCCGCAACGCGGACGGCACCTGGACCGGCCTCGGCGCGCTCAACGGTGTCGCCACGGCCCCGCAGTTCAACGGCACCGAGGAGGCCATCGCGGCCGCGCCCGACGGCTCCTCGCAGGTGGTCGGCATCGGCCTGGACGGCAACGTCTACCACACCGTCCGTTACACCAGCGGCAGTTGGCAGCCCTGGGGTGCCCTGACCGACTTCAACGGCAAGCAGATGGCCGCCAGCCAGGTGTCGATCGCGGTCGGCCCGGACGGCTCGGCCCAGGTGCTCGCCGTCGGCGCCGACACCGTGCTCTACCACGCGATCCGCAGCGCGAACGGCTCCTGGAGCGCCTTCCAGCCGCTCGTCCTCAAGGACGGCTCCCCGATGAAGGCGGGCCGGGTGTCGATCGCGGTCGGCCCGGACGGCTCCTCGCAGACCCTGGCGATCGGCGGCGACGGCGTCGTCTACCACACCGTCCGCGCCGCCGACGGCTCCTGGACCCCGTTCCAGCCGGTGCTCGGCACCGACGGCGGCCCGGTCCACGCGTCCGACGTCTCCATCGCCGCCAACCGCGACGGCTCGGCCCAGCTCCTCGTCATCCCCGGCGACGGCAACGTCTACCACGAGATCCGCCGCTCCGACGGCAGCTGGACCGGCTTCGCCCCGATCGACGGCGTCGGCACCCCCACCATGGCGGCCAGCCAGGCCTCGATCACCATCACCCCGGACGGCACCGCCCAGGTCCTGGCCATCGGCAACGACGGCAACGTCTACCACCGGAGCCGCAACTCGGACGGCAGCTGGACCGGCTTCGCCCCGATCGCCGGCGCCTACGGCGCGAGCACCTTCAACGCCCAGCGCGTCGGCATCGCCGGCATGCCGGACGGCTCCGCCCAGATCCTGGTCACCGGCGGCCGCTGACCTCCACCGGCCCCGCCCGCCCCGTCGGCGGGCCCACCGGCACCGCCCCGCGAGCCCCGCCCGACCAGGGCGGGGCTCGCCGTCGTCACTCCGGGTCGTCACCCCCCGTGACGCCGGCCGCGCCGGGGCCGCCCGCCCGTCCCCTGGGCGATCCGGCTCTCCACGTTGCTGCGGACCGCCTTCGACAGCGTCCCGGCGGCCGCCGCGAGGAAGACGAAGTTGTAGGCGATCTGCATCGTCACGATGAGCCGCGCCGTCTGCCCCGCCGGGGTGATGTCGCCGTAGCCGACCGTCGCCATGGTGACGACCGTGAAGTACAGCGCGTCCAGCCGGGTCTCCAGCCCCGCGAACTCCGACTTGTGACTCCCCATCACGTAGTACGTCGCGGCGAAGATGGTCAGCGCCATGCAGATCAGGAAGATCAGCCAGACCACCGGCCGCTTGGCCGTCCCGCGCATCACGCCGGCCATCTTGGCCAGCAGCAGCCAGGTCATCCCGGCCACCGCCGCCGCGAAGAAGGTCCAGCTCACCACCGGTCGGCGGTTGCCGAACCACTCCAGCGGCAGGGTGAAGTACCCGACCATCAGCAGCGTGAACGCGAGGAGCAGATAGGACCAGGCCCGCAGGTCGACGGGCGCGGGAGGCGGCAGCGGGTTCTCGGACATCCCGCCCAGCCTGTTCCGCCGGGGCCTCCGGCGCCCGCCGGGCTGCTCCGTCCGGGTCGGGCCGTCGGGCCGGGCGCCGTGCGGGTCACCGTACGACGAAGCCCCCGGCGCCGTCGTCGGACGGTACCGGGGGCTCCGGGGGCGAGTGCGGGACTCAGGCGGTCGTCTCGGGCCGCTTCGTCTCGGTGGCCTTGGTCACGTTGGTCGGCGTGACGGCGGGCTGGGGGGCGGCCGTGCTCTGCGCGGTGCCGGCGGCCTGTGCGGCGTCCGCCGGGGCGTCCTCGTCGCGCAGAGCCTTGGTCTCCGCCTTCAGGATGCGCATGGACTTGCCCAGGCCACGGGCCATCTCCGGCAGCTTCTTCGATCCGAACAGCAGGACCACGACCGCCAGCACCACCAGGAGGTGCCAGGGCTCAAGACCGTTCCGCAGCATCCCTGGCCACCGGTCCCTTCTTGTCTAGAGTCACGAGGTGGGCTGTTGCCCGTGCTGGCCAGTATGCCTGGCACTGACGGCGAACGGATACACCGGCCGGGAAACGCTGGCCGAAAACCAGGTGCCGTTCGAGCGGAACGCAAGCGTCGTGTGCGTCGCCGACGCGGCCGCGGGGTCAGCCGGAGTAGCCGATGATCAGCCCGCACAGCACCGCCGCGACCACCGCGACCCCGGTGGACAGCACCAGCAGCACCCGGGTCCGCGGCAACGGCGCGCCCGCCCGCATCGCCGCCTCCACCTTCGTCCACCGCTGGTAGGCCGTCAGCCCCAGCACCGCGCCGCCGAGCGCGCAGACCACGGCCAGGGTGACCCGCAGCGGCTCCGGGGCGATGTCGGGGGTGAGCTGGTCCACCGCGATGCCGCCCGCGAGCAGGCCCAGCGAGGTGCGGATCCAGGCCAGGAAGGTCCGCTCGTTGGCGAGCGAGAAGCGGTAGTCGAGCGGTTCCCGCTCCTCGTCGGCCTCCCCGGGCTCCGGCATCACGGCCTCCTCGCGCTCCTCGCGCCCACTGCGCCAGAGCCTAGACCGCCCCGCCCCGGCCCGCCTTCCGCGGTCCGGCGGCCCGGGGCGGCGGTCGGGGCGGCGGTCGGGAACCGTCGGGAGGCGTACCGCGGCTGCCGGGAACGGCGGAGAGCCCCCGCCCGGGTGGGCGGGGGCTCTCGATGACTCGCGTGGACCGGGCCGGCCGGGTGGGCCGGTCAGGCGGTGACCGTTTCGGCCCCGGCCTTCGGGGCGGGGGCGGCGGCGGGGAGGTGGCCCATCAGGCGGCGGGCCAGCACCGCGGCGCCGAGGGCGAAGACCAGGCCGACGACGGCGGCGACGTGCAGGCCGTCGGTGAAGGCGGTCCGGGCGGTCTCCAGCAGGTCGGAGCCGAGCCGGTCGGGGAGGTGGGCGGCGGTGGTCACCGCGCCGCCGAGGGTGTCCCGGGCGGCCCGGCCGGCCTCGCCGTCGAGCCCGGCCGGGAGGGCGCCGTCCAGCTGGTGGCGGTAGACCGCGGCGCCGGCCGCGCCGAGCAGGGCGATGCCGAGCGAGCTGCCCAGTTCGACGGCGGTCTCGGAGGTGGCGGATGCGGCGCCGGCCCGCTCGACGGGTGCGGCGGAGACGACCATCTCGGCGGTCATGGTCATGGTGCCGACGGTGCCGGCGGCGAGCACGCCCGCCGCCACGAGGATGACCGCCAGCGGGGAGTGGGCGCCGACCGCGGTCATCATCGCGAAGCCCGCGGCGGCGACGAGGAAGCCGCCGCCCATCAGGACCGCCGGGCGGACCCGGCCGGCCAGCGCCGAGGTGATCCCGACGGCCGCACCGACGCCGAGGCTGGGCGCCAGCGACCAGAGCGAGGCGGTGAGCGGGCTCATCCCCTTGACCAGCTGCAGGTACTGCGAGGTGAAGAGGGAGAAGCCCATCATCGCGAACATCGCGATGGTGTTGACGGTGATCGCGCCGGTGAAGGTGCGGATCCGGAACAGGCCGAGGTCGAGCAGCGGGTGGGCGGCGGTGCGCTGGCGCCGGACGAACGCGGCGCCGAGCAGCAGACCGGCCGGGATAGCGAGGGCGGGCAGCGGGTGCCAGCCGTCGACGGCGAGGGTCTTGACCCCGTAGACGAGCGGGAGGATCGCGGCGATCGAGAGGGCGGCGCCGGGCAGGTCGAAGCGGCCGGCGGGGGTGGCGGCGCGGTGCTCGGGGAGCACGGCGGGGGCGGCGAGCAGGACCAGGGCCATCACCGGGACGGCGGGCAGGAACGCGGAGCCCCACCAGTAGTGGTCGAGCAGCAGGCCGCCGGCGACGGGGCCGAGGGTGGCGCCGGCGGTGAGGACGCCGCCCCAGGCGCCGAGGGCGGCCTGCCGCTGCCGCGGGTCGTGGAACATCGTGCGGATCAGCGCGAGCGTCGAGGGCATCACGGTGGCCCCGGCGACGCCGAGCAGGGCGCGGGCGGCGATCAGCCCGCCGGCGGTGTCGGCCCGGGCGGCCAGCAGTGAGGCACCGATGAACCCGGCCGCGCCGACCATCAGCAGCCGGCGCCGGCCGATGCGGTCGCCCAGCGCGCCCATGGTGATGAGCAGGCCGGCGAGCAGGAACGAGTAGATGTCCATGATCCACAGCTGCTGGGTGCCGCTGGGGGCCAGCTCGGTGGAGATGTACGGGACGGCGAAGAAGAGGACGCCCATGTCCATGGCGAGGACGAGCGTCGGGAGCAGGAGGACGGCCAGGCCGATCCATTCGCGGCGGCCTGCGCGGCCGGTGGTTGCGGTCATGGGGATGACAGTACGGATGTGTCAGACGCTTGTCTAGTACAGATGTGTAAATCGATCGTCCAAGACATTCGTGCAAGACATTCGTCCAGACCTTCCGTAGGATTCGGGGCATGGGAAACCGCGAAGACCTGATGGCCGGCGCCAAGCGCTGCCTGTACGAGAAGGGCTACGGACGCACCACGGCCCGCGACATCGCGACCGCCTCGGGCGTCAGCCTCGCCGCGATCGGCTACCACTTCGGCTCCAAGGACGCCCTGCTCAACGCGGCGATGATCGAGGCGATCGGGGACATGGGGGCGGCCCTGGGGGCCGTCGTGGACGCCGCCAACCAGGTCTCGGCCGACCCGGAGGAGCGCTTCGCCGCCGTCTGGGACGGCCTGCGCGGCGTCTTCGCCACGCACCGCGGACTCTGGGCGGCCCAGTTCGAGGCGCTCGCCCAGACCGGGCACGCCCCCGAACTGGCGGAGGCGTTCGCGGGCGCGCAGAAGGAGGGCCGGCTCGGCCTGGCCGCGCTGTTCCAGGGGCTGCCCGAGGTCCCGGACACCGAGGAGGAACTCGTCCGCGGCGCCTTCTACCAGACCCTGCTGGCCGGGTACGCCGCGCAGTGGCTGGCCTCCCCGGACCAGGTGCCGAGCGGGCGGGAGTTCCTGCGCGGGCTGCGCCTGGTCAGCGGCGGGGTGCTCGGCCCGGCCGCCGCCTGAGGGCGGGCGCCCTCACGGTGCGGTGACGGCGGTCACTCTCACGGTGCGGTGACGGCGGGCCTCATACGGTGACGACGGTCAGCAGCACCACCGAGTCGACGTGGGCCAGCAGCCCGTGCCGCTCCTGGGGCACCGGTTCCAGCCGCCCCGTCGGCAGTTCCAGGTGCCGGCCGGCGATGGTCAGCGAGACCCGGCCGCGCAGCACCTGCACGCTGCCGGCGGTGGGCGGGGTGTGCTCGTCCAGCGAGGTGCCGGCGGTCAGGGCGATCACGGTCTGCCGCAGGAGGCCGTCGTGCAGCACCAGGTGGGCGCTGCGCCCGTGCGGGCTCTCGGCCGCGCGGGCGGCGTGCTCCACGGCGAGCTGTTCGAGATCGGGCATCGGGCGTCCTCCCGGCCCCGCCGGCCGGGGTCCTGCGCCCAGGGTCGCGGACGCGTCCGCTCCGCGCACCCGGAGCCGGCGGTCCGCCCCCCGGTCCGCCCGGGCCGTCCACTCCGCCGGCCCGCCCGCCGCGGGCCCGGCGGAGCCTGTCCGGGGCCCGTCCGGGGCCGTCGACGCCCGCCCGGAGTCGTTCGACGTGCGACTCCCGCCGAGTGCCCGCATCGTGGAGGCATGGCGACCAACCAGAATCTTTTCAGCGGCTTCCAGGTCAACCGCCCGATGCTGGCCGGCGGTGCGGTGCTCAGCGGCGTCGGCGCCGTGATCGGCATGGCCGGCGCGGTGATGGTGTGCGCGGCACTGGCCACGGCCGGCCGCAACTGGATGCGCGGGCTCGACACCCCGCCGTCCGCGATGGCCCACCGGGCACTGCACGAGGCGAAGGTGGCGTCCAACGCCGGCTGGGAGGCCTGGCGCACCGAGCACAGCTCGCCCAACTGACCGCGGCCCCGCCGTCCGGGCGCACCCGACCGGCCGGCCCGCGCCGCCACCGCGCGGCGCGGCGGGCCGCCATGGGGGTGCGGCCCGCCGCGGCCGTGAACCGGACCGCGGGCCGGGCGACGCCCGCGGTCCGAGCAGCGCCTACAGCCCGAGCGACTTGGCGATGATGCTGCGCATGACCTCGCTGGTGCCGCCGTAGATCCGGAAGACCCGGTTGTCGGTGTAGAGCCGGGCGATCGGGTACTCCAGGATGTAGCCGTAACCGCCGTGCAGCTGAAGGCACTTGTCGATCACGACGGACGCCGACTCGGTGCAGAACAGCTTGGCGGCGGCCGCATCGGCCACGCTCAGCTCGCCGTTCTGGTACAGCTCCAGCGCGCGGTCGACCATCGACTGCTGCGCCACCACCTGGGCCTCGCAGTCGGCGAGGGTGAACTTGGTGTTCTGGAACTCCGCGACGGCCTTGCCGAACACCTTGCGGTCCTTGACGTACTGCACCGCGAACCGCACCGCGGCGGCGGCGGACGCGTACGCGCCGACCGCGATCGCCAGCCGCTCCTGCACCAGGTTGTGGGTCAGGTAGGCGAAGGCCATGCCCTCCTCGCCGAGCAGGTCCTCCACCGGCACCTTGACGTCGCTGAACGCCAGTTCGGCGGTGTCCGAGGTGCGCAGGCCGATCTTCTGCAGCTTGCGGCCCACGCTGTACCCCGCGGAGGCGGTGTCCACGCAGAGGATGGAGAGCCCGGCCCGGCGGTTCTCCGGGTCGTACGGCGCGGTGCGGCAGACCACCAGGACGAGGTCGGCCAGCACGCCGCCGGTGATGAAGGTCTTGGCGCCGTTCAGGACGTAGTGGGTGCCGTCCTCGGAGAGCCGGGCGGTGGTGGTGATGCCCGCGAGGTCGGAGCCGGCGCCCGGCTCGGTCATCGCGATCGCCGTCATGATGTCGCCGGAGACGAAGCCGGGCAGCCAGCGCCGCTTCTGCTCCTCGTTCGCGTACTCCAGCAGGTACGGCAGGACGAGCCCGGTGTGCACGCCCGAGGAGCCGAAGCTCACGCCGGCTCTGGCGGTCTCCTCGGCGATCACGGCCTGGTACTTGAAGCCGCTCTCGCCGGCGCCGCCGTACTCCTCCGGCACCTCGATGCCGTAGACGCCGAGCTCGCCGAGCTGGCGGTAGAAGTCGCGCGGCGGGTGCCCCTCGGCCTCCCAGCTCTCGTAGACCGGGACGACCTCGTTGGCGATGAAGTCCCGGATGGTCTCCCGGAAGGCCTCGTGGTCCTCGCTGAACACGGTGCGGCGCACGGTGGCGCTCCCTTCGGTGGCGACCGGCCGGTGGGGCCGGCGGAGGCTGAACGTGCCAGGTGATGGCCCCACAAGTTAATCCCGGGTAGCTTCGACTGTCCAGGGTCGACGAGGCCGGAAACGGGCGGTGGTCGCGGGCTCGCGGTGCCGTCAAGTGAATCCTTGCTAGCCTGATCCCAAGAGTCCGGGAGTCCGGGAGTCGGCGGGTCCGGGGGGCCGGCGGCGCCGCGGTCCGGCGGCCGGAGCGGACGGGGGAGGGAGGCGGCCATGGTGGTCCGGAGGCCGCCCGGTCGGCGCGCCCAGATCCTCGCGGTGGCGGCCGACCGCTTCCACCGCAGCGGCTACCACCAGGTCTCCATGAGCGAGGTCGCAGCCGGGGTCGGCATCACCGCGCCGGCCCTCTACCGGCACTTCCGCGGCAAGCCCGAACTGCTCGACCGCGCCGTCCGGTTGGGCCTGGACGCGCTGGCCGACGGGCTGCGCGCGGCCCGCACCGGCGGCGAGCTCGGTGCCGCGCTGGCCGCCGTCGCGGTCGGGCACCGCCCGCTCGGCACCCTGGTGCAGCGCGACGCCCGGCTGCTGCCACCCGCCCGGCGGGCCGAGCTGCGCCGCGAGCTGCGCGCCGACGTCCGGCTGATGGCCGCCGTGCTGGGCGCGGAGCGCCCTGAACTGTCCGCTCCGGACGTCGAGTTGATCTGCTGGTCGGCGCTCTCGGCGGCTGCCGGGCTCTCCTACCAGACGGTCGCGCCGCAGCCCCGCCGAGCCGAGGCGGTGCTGCGCGACCTGGTCGCCGCCGTCCTCGCGGTCGGCCCGGGTACCGCGGAGGCCGGCTCCGCCGCCCGGGGCGCCCGGGTCACCGAAGCCGTCCCGGCCTCCCGGGCCGTCGCTGCCGCCGACCCGCTGCCCGCCCCCCGGCCGCCGGCCCGCCGGGAGGAACTGCTCGCCGCGGCCGTGCGGCTCTTCCACCAGCGCGGCTTCGACAACGTCAGCACCGACCAGCTCGGCGCCGCCGTGGGCATCTCCGGCCCCAGCGTGTACCGGCACTTCGACAGCAAGGCCCAGCTGCTCGCCGCCTCGCTGGTGCGCAGCCGTGAGCGGCTCTGGCAGCAGGTGGACGGCGCGATCACGGCCGCCGACGGCCCGCGGGCCGCACTCGAGGCCGGCCTGGGCGCCTACGTCGGCTTCGCGCTGCGCAACGGGGACTACCTGGGCGCGATGCTCAGCGAGACGGAGCGGCTGGCCCCGCCCGACCGGCGGGCCGCGGTGGACTTCCGGCGCGACTTCCTGCGGACCTGGGTCGGCCTGCTGCGCGAGGTCCGGCCCGGCTACGACGCGGTCGAGGCCCGGATCCGGGTCCACGCCCTGTTCGCGCTGGTCAACGACGGGGTCCGGAACCGTCCGCACAGTGCCCGGCCGGACCTCGGCGAGTGCCTGCTGCGCCTGGGCCGGGCCGTCCTGGGCTCGTCCTGAACGGCCGCGGGCGGGGGGGCGCCCCCCCCCCCCCCGGGGGGGGGGGCCGGCCCCCGGGGGGGGCGGGGGGGGGCGCCCCCCCGGGGGGGCGCGCGCGGGCGGGGGGGGGGCCCCGCCGGGCGCCGGGG
>NZ_JBITCO010000041.1:0-49417 GCF_044453265.1 Kitasatospora sp. NPDC051705
GGCCAACCCCCCCGCGCGCGCGGTGGGCGCCCCCCCCCCCCCGGCGCGGGGCGGCGGGGGGGGCCCCCGCCCGCCGCCCCCCGCGGGGGGCCCGCGGGGGGGGGGGGGGGCCCCGCGGCCGCGCCCCCCCCCCACCGCCGTTGTGCGCGGCGGCTCTCCGCGCGGTTCCTCCTGAAGGACGGCCTTGCCCGCCAGGAGGAACCCTGGGAACCGGACGGGCCTCCAGCCGATCGGCCCGGGAACGTGCAGGGCGCTCATCACGTGCCGGACGCGGACACGTCGCTCGCCCGTCCGGGCACGAGGCGGGGGCACAGCGGCAGGCGGCGACCTACCGGGCACTCCGCCGCGCGCATGATCGATAGCCTGCCGGAGGATCGCCGGGAAGCGGCAGGCTCCTCCACCCGCTCCGCACGAGGCCGTCGTCGAGGCGGAACGCGTCATCGGATCCGCCTTCCCCTCCCGTTTCTGCTGCCGAGGGCGGCTGCTGGCCGCAGGGGATCGATCTCGCCCAGTGGCTGGTGGCCGCGACGGACGGGGAACTGCGCTTCGCCTGAACCCTGGTGGCGTGCTCCAGAAGGCGGCCAGCGCCCGTCCCACCGACCTGCCGGCGGGATCCGTGCGAAGCCGGGCACGGGCCTCTCGCGCTCCGGACCGTCCGGGTCCCAGACCTTCCCGGCTCCGCCAGCGGGCAGGTCCCGGGATGGGTCCCGCGTAGGCACGCCCCGCACCAGAGCGATGCCATGACGCTCAGGGAAGGCGACCGTGGAGCGGTGAAGGCCGGATGGAGGCCGACCCGTCCGCACTCCGGGCACACGCACGCTGCCGGTGCGGGCTCGTTGAGCCGGCCCTTCCGGTGGACGTCGAGCCACGTCGGGATCCTCGTCGGACTGTTTTCGGGTCGCTGCTGTAAGGCCGGCTGGGATGCTCAGAGGATCCGGGCCGGCGATTTTCCGCGGAAAATTCTGTGGCTCCGGACGGTCGGCAGCACCGGTGTCCGGCTCGTCGACTCGGCCAGCCGAGGGGCGGAAGCCGCACTCAGCCCGATCCCCCGGTCGCCGGTTCGGCCGGCCGCCCCGCCGGTGGCGTCGGGTCGCGGCGGAGCCGAATGCGGGGAGAGCAGCCGGGTCAGGAATTCGGATGTCCTGCCGGTGAGGCCGTGCGAGCATCGGCGGGTGATCGACGATGAGGAGTTGTTCGGCGCCGACCTGATCGGGAGGCGACTGCTGAAGGTGACCACGGCCTGGCACCACTACGCGGACGACGATCCGTCGCTGCTGCACCTGTGGCTCCACCTGGAGGGGCTGGGCCCGGTCCTGTTCCGCACGCCCTCGACGGGCTTGTCGCTGCGGGCCTCCCAGCCGTATGAGCCGTACTCGATGGACGAGTACGGAAGCGTCTCGGTGAGCGAGTACGGTTCGCCGGACGTTGCGGTGACCCGCTTCATCGGGCAGTCAATCCGCTCGGTCCGGGAGATCGATTACGACGACGGCCGGGTCCGCTTCACCGCCGGCCTCACGCTCCAGTTCCAGGACGGGAGTGTCCGCCTGCTCGGCCTCGTCGACGAGCTCCTCATCGCGCACGACCAGTACCTCGGCCCGGTCGAGGCCCATCTGCACTAGGACGTGACCATCGCGCGAGTGGTGCGGGCCTGCAGGAGCGGCCCTTCGCAGTGGGACGCCTGGACGACCACGGGCCAGTACCTGTACCTGCGGTACCGGCACGGCGAGGGAAGTGTCGAGCGGCATCCGGACCAGTCCACCGGCACCTGGGACGGCGAGGAGTCGATCCTCTGGGCCAGGTGGGACGACGGAACCGACGGCGACTCGATCGCACTCACCGACTTCCTCGCCATGGCCGGCCTGCGGCTGGCCCCGGACGCCGAGGTCCACACCACACCGCCGATCGACCCGAAGGCCTGAGAACGATGGCCACGAGCCCCAGTCGCGATTACGCGATCACCGCGATGTACTCCGTACCTGACGACGCGTGGTATCTGGAACTGGACCTCGTCCGGGAGCAACGGGCCGTGGTGACCGCGGTCATCCCCGACGAGGATCCGGCATGCGAGCCGACGGTGTGCTTCGATCCCCAAGGACGGCACCTCGACATCCCGTACGAGGTCATGCGTTGGTTCATGGACCAGGTCGCGGAGGAGATCCGGACGGCCCGCGCCTGGATGCGGCTGCGGCCCGAGCTGGTGGAGGTCGTCCACCGCCTGCGTCAGGAGTATCTGGGCTGCGTCGATGACACCGACTTCCCCGATGTCCTGGCGGAGGTACGCGCGGCTGTCCCCGATGCGGATCTCCCCGCTGTCCTCGCGGCCGCCTTCGGGCGAGAGCCCGACGGCTCCTTCATGGACGGCACACAGGTGTTCCAGCTTGTCGATGCGATGGCGGCGGGAAGCGATCACCGCCCCGCCGCTCCCTCATCCGGGGTCGATGTCTCGTGTCAGGCCGGGTGAGTACCCGTTGGCCGGTGGCCCGCCACGCCACGGGTGCTCGTTCCTCCGGTCGACCGGCCAGGGTGACGACCTCGTTCGAGGTCGGTGATGCGGTGGCCACGCTCCAGGGCGTCGGCCGTGGCGTCCTGGAGCGACCCTGGATCCGGCACATGTCGGAGCCGGCTCCGCCTTTCTCCCGGGCCTCTTCGACCTGAACCCGCAGGACCCGGACGTGCCGCCTGCCTCCGGGGCGGGCCGTCGCTGAGCGGGGATCACCGGTATGGCTGAGCAGCGGAGGTACAGCACCGCCGATCCGGCCGGGCGGAGGTGCCAGTGCGCGCTGGCCGGCTGGCTCGCGATTTTCTGCGGAAAATTCATGGCGCGGAGATCCGTGGACGGTGGAGCGTGCCTGAAGTCCGCCGGGTCCCATTGCCGAGGCGTTGCCGGGCTCACCGTGAGCCGCTCGTTCGGCAGTCCTCGCAGACGGTCGGCCGACCTCTCGTCGGCGGTAGCATTCGTCGGACCAGTGATCTGCCCGCAAAGGTTCACCGGGTGCGCTGCACCCCTGGCGGGGAGTACTCCTTGCGCTGGCTCTCGATCTCGGCAGACAGCACGACCATGTCGTGCAGATGCTTGTAGTACTTGGCCGCGTACTCGTCGTCGATCGCCGGAAGGACCTTCCCGAACGCCGACGTCAGCCGCGTCAGGCGCGCGTGGGCCGGCTCGCTGAGCAGGTCTTCGTAGACGCAGGCGGCGTAGGCATAGGCGTCCGAGTCGAGCATCACCATGTCCCGACCCTCGATGTCCAGGCCGCGGAAGCCGGGCGGGAACGGCCTGGCCATGTGCTCTGCCATCATCTGCGCAAGCGCGTCGAGCTTCTCATCCAGCATGGGGAGATCCTGCCAGGCAACCCGGCGAACCTTTGCGGTCACAGCACTGGAGAGCCAGAAACGCCTCGACCTCGCGTGCCAGGGCGGGCGGTATGTCGGCCAGCCCCGAGATGGCCAGGCGGACATCCCGCCTGAGGTCGGGACGCTCGCTCCAGACCTCGGCACTCCTGGTGAGAACGGCGGCCAGGAGATCGCCCTCGTACATGTCACCCTCCGCCAGCGGGCCGACCCGGAGGGCCTCGACCGCCAGGGGGAGGACGTAGGCGAGGCCCACGTCCTGTCTGATCAGCAACCGCATGTCCTCGACCGTCAGGCTGCCGATCGGCTTGCGCCGAAGTTCGCGCACGGTCGCCGTCAGCCGGGTCTCGCCGGCCGATGGGGCCGCCCAGCGGTCGCGCTCAAGATCCTCGAGAGAGCGGTCACGGTTCACGTGTCGTAGCACCGCCCGATAGTTTCACGCCGGATCCCGCACGCGGTCCCGGTACTGCCGACCGTGCGCCGTCGCGCGCCCTCCGGTGCCCGTCCTCGGAGGCGGTTTCCCGGGGCCCGGATTTTCCGCGGAAAATCGAAGCCCGGTGTCTGGGGGTCGCCGGGCGGTGATCCCGGGGCCTGCCGGCTCTCCCTCACCGGCGACCTCGCGGGGCGGAGATCTGCTGTGGGCCGGCCTCCGGCGGGCCCGGATTTTCCGCAGAAGATCCTCTGCGGGGCCGCGGTCAGTCCCGGCAGACCTGAGCCGGCACCGGAGGCACGCCAGCTGCTCCGGCTTCTCCTCGTAGTCCACGGGTGTGTCGCCGAGGTGGTGGGCGCCCTCCGCACGCGCGTCGATGGTGAAGAAGCCACTCCGGTCGTAGTAGCCGAC
The DNA here is from genome assembly GCF_044453265.1 of Kitasatospora sp. NPDC051705. Classification (NCBI taxonomy): domain Bacteria; kingdom Bacillati; phylum Actinomycetota; class Actinomycetes; order Kitasatosporales; family Streptomycetaceae; genus Kitasatospora; species Kitasatospora sp. NPDC051705. The sequence goes on from NZ_JBITCO010000041.1 coordinate 4,190, forward strand.
GAAGACGTTCTCGGCGACACTGCCGGGGCAGGTGGTCGGGGGCGTGAGCTTCAGCCGGACGCCGTCGTGGACGTCGTGGAAGCCGACTGTCCAGCCCTGCCCGGTCGGGGATCGGCGGGCCCGCTCCGTCGCCTCGGCGGCCTGTTCGTGGGTGAGCCCGGTGAGCGTGAAGGCGGCGCTGACCGCCGCCGTGCCGGGTTCGTGCGGAGGGGTTGTCCCCCAGGTTGCCGACGAAGTGGGCGAGCCCCCGTCGGTGGCAGTCGGAGGTGTCGGACTGGACACCGGGGTTGTGCAGCAACTCGATCGGCAGCCCGTCGGACAGGCCGAGCGCGTCGTAGACGGCCAGCGTCGGGCCGTTCAGGTGCTCGGCGGTGGCGGCCGGATCGGCGACCGGGAAGAGCTTCCCCCTCCCAGACCCCGGTGACCCTCACCCCGCCGAACACCACCGCACCCGCCGCCGCGTAGCCCGCGAGCATGAGGGCCGCCCTGCGTGTCCGACTGCCCCGCCGACAGCCGATTCCCATGGTTCGTATCGTGTCCCGCGAGGTCCGGCCGTTTCATGAGTACCCGTACTCGACCCGGCGTCCTGTCCTCAGCTCCGCCCTTCCCGCCCACTCCCCCGCAGGCTCCGGTGTCTCCCGGCGGCGTCAGGCGAGCATCCGGAGGGCCGTCTCGCGGAGCTGTTCGTCCAGGTGCCGCTCCTCGACGGGGAACCACGGGTCGTACTCGCGCAGCAGGCGGCGCTCACTGGTCCCGTAGTGCGGCAGGCGCGGTGCCAGGTCTGACGGGTAGGGCGGTCCGATCCGGTGAAGTGCCTGCAGGGCTCGTACCCCCACCGGGAGAGACGGGTCGACCAACGCGGTCAGGACGGGAACCGCGAGAGACGGGTCGCCGGTGATGTGCCAGTGGGCCTCCGCGGAGTGCAACCGGGTCCAGTCCGAGCCGTCGTCGAGATGCCGCTCGATCAGGGGCAGCAGGGGAGCGGCGGCTTCACCCAGGCGGCCCGCCTCCACGATCTGGCGTGCGCTGTCCGCCAGCCCGTGCTCCAGCAGCCGCAGGGCGGCGTCCGGATCGCCGCCGAGGCAGGCGGCGGTGACCGTCGCGGCGGTGGCGAGGCTGTCGTCGCCGGTGGTGCGGGCGAGGGTTTCCAGTCGGTCGAGGAGTTCGGCGTCCCGGATCGCCCAGTCGGCGAAGCGGTGGACGAGGGCCCGGGTGGGATGCCGCAGCAGCAGGCGCGTGAGGTCGGGCAGATGGGCGAGGGCTTCCTCGGGGGAGAGGCCGGCGTAGAGGCCGTCCAGTCCGGTGCCGTCAGGGTGCCGCAGGGCGAGGCGCTGGTGCTCGGGGCTGCGGGTCCGGACGGCGAGTGCGGCCAATGCCTCCGGGCTCGGGTCGGGAACCTCGGTGAGCAGGCGTGGATCACCGAGCTGACCGAGGACCGTCTGGGCCATGCGGGCGGCGAGGAAGTCGCTGCGGGTGTGGGGGAGGAGGCCGTCGGCGAGCGCCGGGTCGGGGTGGCGGACGTAGGGCAGCCACCGGGAGACGGCGCCGATCAGGATGCCGAGGTCCCAGGGGGAGTGCTCGTGCGGCAGGGCGGCGCCGAGCAGGCCGACGGTCTCGTCCTCGCGGTCGCGCCACAGCTCGGACAGCTGACGGGCGCGGCGTATGCCTCGGCCCTGGTGGTCTCCTCGGGCGATCCAACCGCGGGCCACCGCCGCGAGGGCGTCCGCGTCCTCGGTCAGGATCCAGGCGCGTTCGTCGGTGCTTCCGATCCCCGGAACGAACTCGTCGGTGTCGGCGTCGAGCGCGCCTGCTCCCGGTCGTCGGAGTAGAGGGCGCGTGTCCAGCCGGGGACGTCGCCGCCGTCGCCGTAGGCGTGGCCGAGGGACGGCCAGTCGATGGTGTCCAGTTCTTCAGGTGGTCTCACGTTCGCGAACTCTAGGCGCCGGTGCCGACACGCGGGCCGGACGTGAACGTGCTCCCCGGCCAGGCGTCATCCGGCCCGCGCCCTGCCGATCGATTTTCCGCGGAAAATCCCACCGGCCCTGGTGCCTGCGACCGGGCCGGTGACACGGGCGCCGAACGCGAGCGGCGATCCAGGCGGTGCTGAGGCATCGCCTCGCCAGGTCGGACGGGTCACTGCGGGCCGTGAATTTTCTGCGGAAAATTCCGTAGCACGGACTCAGCCGGGCCTCCGTGCGGAGCGTGACCGGTGGGGACAGCTGTCACTCGGAGCGGGCTCAGGCCTGGTTCTTTCAGAAGACTCTGATCGTCGTCGGCACCATCTGGTCGATCGATCTGTCACCGGCGCCGGGCTTCTCGCTGCGTCGTCACCGTGATCAGCTCTCACCTTGGAACGGGATACCGGCCGCCGTGGACCCACCCGGTGCCGAATCCCGTAGCCACCTTTGCGTTCGGTCTCCACAGTCACCGCATGGCCACCGAGGACGAGCAGGCAGGTCAGCCAGACATCTCCGCGATGCTCGGATGATCGAATGTCAAACGTACGGACGCACCGGCTCTGGACCACTGCGGAAGCGCGTCCTGCTGGCCCCGTGACCGTGCCTCGGCCGATCTCGCCTACCGGAGCGCAGAAGACGTGGACCAGCTGGGTAAGGACATGGTCCACTGCGTGCATGAGCTTGTCGGTAGACGTGTTCACCGCTGATGAGAACGGTGAGTCCCGCTTTCTTGACGTCCCCGAAGGGTCGTCTGATCTTGCCGGCTTCGAGAGCTGGCGCACCACGGTGTGGGGATCGGAAACCGTCCGCTCACTCGGTGCGCGGTTCTTCCCTCAGCTGGCTGGAGACGATCTCCGTGTTCCCCCGGAGGACGTTCCGGAGTTCATCGAGGAAGTCCTCCTGCTCCAGGGAAACGTCGAGTCCATCGCCGCTCGCATGGACTCGTCCAAGCCCGTCGCCCAGCGCGTCGGCGAGATCGCCGGTCGGCTGAACAACATCCTCGACGCCGCCCACCGGGCCTCGCGGATCCGCGGCGGAGTCCAGATCTGGTAGGCAACGCGCAGGATTCCGTGAGGCGGCCGATCACTCGCCGCGGACCGACCACAACGGTGCGACCGGAATCGAAATCGGTGAACAAGCCAATCGGCAGCCGATCGTCGTCGACACACCTGAACCACACAGTCCAGCGACCTGCCGAATCCACCGGCTCGTGGAACCGGTGCCGCTGACGGATTCCGGCGGGCTGGTGGCATCCCGCTCGACCAGCCACACGCAGTCGCGTCCACGTCCACGGGCGGGGTGGGATGTCAGTGCCATCGGGGATGCTCGGTGGCTGACGACCTCACGACAGAGGGCCTTCAGGTGTCGATCAATACTGCCAGCCGTCGCCGTGCAACGTCGTCGCTGACCGCCGCGTTCCCCGGTGCGGAGATCATCGACGTGACCTCCAAGGCACCGGACCCGTGGGTGCGGCTGAGCCCGTTCTACCCGCACGGCGGCATTCCCGTCCCGTACAGCGACGGTGTGACCGGTGAATCGGTGGAGGGGATCTGGCAGGCCCTCAAGGTCTTCCAGGACTCCGACGTCGACCCCGCGAAGCTCGGCGTCACCACGATGAAAGGCCTGAAACGGACGGTCCGTCGACACGGCCCCGTCCGGGGACACCGAGCCGGCCTGCACGGCGACCGGCTGCTGTCCTACGAGACGGCCCGCCGTCGGATCTATCTGCCGGCCTACCGCTGGATCCTGGAGCACCGCGCCGCCGATCTGGTCGAGCTGATCGGGAGCAAGGACGACGTCGTACTCCTCGACTACACCACCAACGGGGACGTCACCGACCTCACCAGCCCGCTCTCGCACGCGGCGCTCATCCAGCTCTACATCGAGGGGCGCTGGTCCGACGAGGAGGGGATCGAGGAGTCCGGCGGGATCGCCGGGCGAATGCCATGAGTGCCGCCGGGACGGGGCGCGACGGGTGGGCCGGGGTCCGCGGATGCTCGGTTGTCGCTGGGCGGGATCGGACCCGCTGATTTTCCGCGGAAAATTCCGAAGGACCCCGGAGCACCGACCCAGGGCCGGGATCCGCCTCACGGGGCACCCGGTCCGTGCCGCCAGGATCGGTGCCGCCAGGGTTCATGTCGACCGACTTCCCTCCGTCTCGAATTTTCCGCGGAAAATTCCCGAGGCTGATCCAGGAGCCGTCCGGAGTGTGCTCGGTCCGGGACGGCGCCTCAGGCCTCAGACATCACGGCGCCAGCGATCGCCGGCGAAGCGGGACAACGCGGCCTCCAGGGCCAGCGGCACCACCTCGGTGGAGCCCAGCTCCCACACCCTGACCCAGCCTTGCGAGTCGGTGAGGTGGCGCGGGGTCGCCAGCCCGGTCACCGGCCTCATCACGAGACAGTAGGAGACGTTCACACCGGGGGCGCCGTCCTCCGCGTTCCGGCTGAACCGGATCCGGCGCACCCGGACCTCCGTCACCTGGTCCCACCGCAGCCGCAGGCGGCGGCCCTCGTTGAGCTGCACGCCCTCGCCGTCGATGCGAAGCCGCGTCGCCACCATCCGCAAGGCCAGTCCTCCCAGGACGAGGACGCCGAGCACCGCCGCCAGCAGAGGCCACCAGCGCGCCAGCAGGAGCCAGCTCTGGTGCAGATCGGCACGGAAGTCCGGCCCCGAGGCCATCGGGGAGACCACCAGAAGGAAGACGGCGGTCAGCGCCGACAGGTCGGACGTCAGCGCCCGCAGGGCCCTGACGGTGCCCACGCTGCTCCTGAGGACCACCTCGCGTGGAGCCTCGGCGCTGTCGGCCGTCCCGCCCGGCGCCGCACCCGCAAGCCTGTCCCTGAGCGCGGCGTGCCGGAACTGGTAGACCGTGCCGACCCGCCGGAGCACGCCCAGCCGGCGGCCCTCCTCGAGGAAGCCCAGGACATCCCGTGGCAGACGTCGCCGTCCCGCAAGGAAGAGGCGTGTGGCGTACCAGCGGCCCCATCGGCTGAGAGCCATCAGCACCGCGGCCGAGCACGACCAGGCGATGGCGAGCCCGCCGACGATGAGAAGCGGATCACCGTAGAGCCAGTGGAAGAACGCCACGGACGTCCCTGCGACGGCCGGAGCGACCACCACGGCCTCCACCCGGGCGACCCTGCGCTCGCCGCGCAGCAACTGCGCCGGTCTGGCCGCCAGATCGGACTCGGACGAACGGGTCAGCAGCACACCGGACACCAGGGGGAGGACGAACACGCACAGGTACGCCGATGTGCTGCCGGGCAGGGCGACGCCGACGGCCGCGGTGGTCAGCGCCGACCCTGCCAGTAGCAGCTGTCCACTGGTTCCGGGCGCGGGCCGGCGCGGGCGGTCGTCGAAGCCGCTGAACAGGTGCCTCGTCAGGATCCTCCCGAACGCCGTGGTGACGATGGCGACCGAGGCGACGGCCCCGAGTGCCTGGCCCACTCCCGCGATCCCGAGCCCGGGGCATGGGGGAGAGGCCCCGAGGAGGGCGGCGAGCCCCGCGAACGCGTAGCTCGCCGACGTGCCGCAGACGGCTGCGGCGACGATGACGACGGCGCCCCAGACGCCCGGTTCGGTCGGCAGGCTCCGCAGCTTCCACCACGCGATGGTGTGGGTGCGCCGACGGTGGAGCTCGGCGGCGAGGAAGGCGAAGTAGGCGGGCGCCCTGCTGGGCCTCCAGCGGCGTACCGGTCCGGGGAGGTAGGACGGCCGTGGCCCCTGCGCGCAGACGGCGGGGATCACCCCGTCCAGGAGATGGCCCTCGACGTCGGCCCGCGTGGGCAGCCGCTTCGCGTCGAGCAGCTCACGCGGGTCGGCCTCCTTCGGCGTGTACACCGTCGCCGCGAGCCCGAGCATCAGGGGTGAGGAGAGGGCCTGGGCGACCGGGCCCTCGGGATCGCTCTCCATCGTCTCGAAGACCTGGCGCCAGGATCCGAGGCGTTCTTGATCGCACAGCTGGTCGAGGTAGGTCCGTCCGGCCTCGGGCGGAACCGGCAGGACACGCAGCACCGGAACACCCCGAAGGAGGGGCACCTCGTCGACGGCGTCCTGGTAGGCCTCTGGTCTGGACGTCAGGACCAGCGACTCTCCCGTATCGAACAGAAGGGTGAGCGCTTTGGCGGCATCCCCGCGGGCGAGCGGCAGCAGCTCGTCGAAGCCGTCCAGTACCGGAACGATCCGCCGGTTCTGCACCAGCGCCTTCACCGTGTACGGATCGAGGCCTTTGACGCGCTCCTCGTAGTCCTCGCTCACCCGCCTGACGACCCAGTCCCAGAGGTTGACCTCCGGGTTCCAGTCCGACAGTGACAGGATGACGGGAACGGCCTCCCCGGAGTCCGGCTCCCTGCCCTTCAGCAGTCCGAGGACGAGAAGGACGGCGATGGAGGACTTGCCCGCTCCGGGTGCCCCGGTGATCACCAGTTGGTGCGGCGAGAGCGCGGCGGCACGTGCGACCAGAGCCTCGAGCCCGACCGGCTCAGGGCGCCTCTCGTCCGGCTCGTTTCCGTGCCCCTGCTCCAGCTCGCAGGGAATCCTCATCGGAACGCGCCTCCGCAGGCCGCGAACGCCGGCCTCATCCCGCCATTGATCCAGGACCTCGCGGGCCAGCCCGTCCAACGCATCGCTCTCGGCGTCGGCGGAGGCGGAGCGTGCGCGATGGGAGCCGGGGGAGGAGCCCACGTAGATGTCGCGGGCGCTCCCGGTCTGGATCAAGTTCCGGACCGGACCCTCGTTGCGGTTGTGTACCTCTTCAGTCACCTCGACATGCTGTCAGGCGGGACGGCGGTGGCGAGGGGCTTCGATGGACTGCGCGGGCAGTGCCGCTCTGGCTGACGCGGCTTGATGGAGCTGAGGTCTTCAGCGGAACATCGGAGTCCTGTTCAATCAAGATCTGTGCTCATGCCTTTGAACATAAAAGACATGGATAAACATGTTCCAGTTGTAAGCGATCAAGTCCCAGCCCGGCTCGTCCATCGGATGACCTTCACGATCACCGTCCGACTGGCCTTGGTCACGGTGATGCAGAACCCAAGCAAGCTGGCTGGCGCGAAAGGCATCAGCGGGTACTGCCTCACGCCGACGAATGGTGCTGTCTGGCAAGCCAGCGCGGGCCCAGCTGCTGACACAGGGCTTGTACATGACGGCCTGTCCGCAGTCTCACCGGCGGCCAACGGCTTGCCCCACGGGTGCGGGGCGGACCCTGCCCTCGGGATCGACCTCATGCGGGTTGGCCTCGGAGGAAGGCGTGGCCGGCCTCGTGGAGGGTGTACTCGTGTCGTGGTGTGGCGTGGCCGGTGGGTCCGGCACTCCAGAGCAGCCGTCCGCTCTCGGGGGCGACCGGGGGCGCGCCGATGAGGCCTGCGGCTCGGGTGGTGGCGGTGACGCGTACGTGGGCGCAGACGACGGAGCCTTCGTACTGGTCGCTGGAGAGGACCAGGCACAGGGGCGGTCGGTTGACCGGGTCGTGGATGAGACCGGCCGTGCGGACCATGAGTTGCTCGATTTCGTCCGGGCCGGCCGCGCGGATGGTGAGGGGCCCGAAGCTCTCCAGCAGGTCGACGGCCCTGACCCCGTCGAACCAAACGTCGAGCGTTTCCTGCCCTTCGTGCCAGGCGGCGCTGCGCAGCAGCAGCGTCATGTGGCCAATGCCGTAGCGCCAGATACGAAAACGCCGCCCCGTCGGGAAGCTTGATGATGCCACGTCGAGGGCTCGATCGTTCATCGCTCCATGATCGCCGACCCGGCCGGTCGGCGGAAGCCTCACCGCGGACCTCCGCCGCCTCCGATTGCTGCATCCTGGCCAGCCGTCAGACCTCCCGATGCGGCGGGGACCGGCTCGGGGCGAGCATCGGTGGCCTGTTCGTGCCTGCTCGTCCGGACTCCAGCCGGGTCCGGGTGCCAGCGCAGGTGATGGTCGACGCCGTCGCGCTGCTCCATGATCCGGGCGGCGCGTCCCGTCGGTCGGCCCGCGGCCGCCGGTTGCCGGTCCGCCGTTCCGTCCCGCTGCCGTTCAGTCCCGTCTGCCGCCGGCGGGACGGTGTTGCTGGTGCTGGGTCGCGGCCTGCCGTCCTGCCGTCCGTCGTGGTGCCGTGCTTCCCGCCCGCTATCGGGCCTCGCGGTCCTGGTTGGCTGCCGGGCCCGGTCTGGGGCGGTGTCGAGGACGTGTTCGTCCGCTCGTCGGGCGGCCGCCTGTCGGTCGGTGCCGCTGGCTTTGTTCACGAGTTGCGGTTCTGGCTCAACTTCCGGATGCCGTTGGTGATCTTCATGAGCGACGGGTTCGAGTCCCGTCGCTCAGTTGTTGGCACAGGTGCTGGAAGCGGGTGATCTGGCCTCGTTGGGGGTCGGTTGATCCGCTGTCGTTGCGGTGCTGACTGAGGCGGATGATGTTGGTTCCGGCTGCAGTGAGAACGTGCTGGACGTGGGTCTTCGCTGTGCCGCGGTAGCGGCAGTTGCGCAGGCCATGGGCGTGTACCGTCTCGGAGACGGTGGCCTCGCAGCCCGCTCTCATGGCGTATCGGTCCTGCCAGGCCCTGGTCTTCTGCTCTTTCCTGACACGGTTCTGGATCTCCTGCAGAGGCTGTGGCAGAAGCAGGACGTGGCGGCCTTTGCCGTCGACGTTTCCGGTGCACTTCGGGCGGTCGTCGCAGGCCCGGCAGACAGCGCGTGGGAAGAGAACCGAGAGGCGTGGCTGTCCATCGGCGAGGGTCGGTTTCCAGGGTGGGCTGGTGGCGCCGTTGGGACAAGTAAGCGTTCTTTCCTCCCAGTTGGGATGGAAGTCTTCCTTGTCGAAGCCGGGGAGTGCCCGCGACCTGGGTGGGAGCCGAACGGGGCCGACCAGGTCGATTCCGTACTCGGTCTTGGCCCGGTGGATGGTGGCGGGGCTGGTGTATCCGCCGTCGACCAGGTGCTCGGCCGGCGCCAGATCGCGTGCGGCGAGGTCGGAGTGGATCCGTTCCAGAGTGTCGATGTCCTGCTCAGGTGCCGGGGTGGTGGCGACGTGCACGATCACGTTCGGCAGGCCGGTGTCGCAGGTCTCGGTCCGGTGGTCCTTGTAGCCGACCCACTCGGCCTTGCCGGGCTTGTGACTGAAGCGGGCCTGCGGATCGTGGGGAGAAACGATCTCCACCGACGACCATGGCACCCGGGCAAAGGCGGGGTCGGGTCGTCCGTCGGATGCCTCCGCGGACGTTGAGCGCCGCGGACTGTGGCGTCGGCTCAGTCGGTCGCGGGTCTGCTTGGGCCCGCGCCAGCACAGGTCACCGTGTTCGTCCTACCAGTACTGCTGGACCCAGACCTGCCGCATCACCTCGACCTTGGGCAGCCACCGTAGCCGGGCCGGAGCGTCAGGGGAGAGGAGGGCTTGGAACAGGCGCATGCCGTCCGCACCGACCGTGAGCGCGTACCGCCTGCGCTCGCTCGTCTCCTTGGGCAGTCGGTCGTAGCGGACCGGCCTGCCTAACGCCTGGCCCACCCGTCCGTCATCAGGGCGGATATCCAGTTCTCGTCAGCTGCGGCCAGTTCCTCCAAGGCCGCGCGCAGGGTCTCGCCGACCAGCTCGATCCGGCCCAGACGCCGCACCGCCGCCAGGACGTGCGTGGAGTCGGTCCGCTGTCGCCGGCGCCGTTTGACCAGCCCCGCCTCCGCCAGCCGTTCCACCGTCAACGTCAGCAACCGGTCCGCTCGATCGCCCTCGGCCATCCGGTCACGGAACTCGCTGAGCACCGAGAAATCGAAGCCCGGATCATCCAACTCCAGTCCCAGGCAGTAATTTCCAGTCCAGACGACACCTGACGGCCTCGGCAGCCTGACGGTCGGTGAGGTTCTGCGCGTATTGCAGCACTGACACCAGCGCCAGTCGCGCCGGTGACAGACCACGGCGTCCGTCAGCGGGATACCACTCGGCGAAGTCATCGTCCGTGAATAGCCCGTCCAGATGATCCCGCACCCACATCGCAGCCGTGCCCCGAGGATTGCTCGCTCGTGCCATCCGCGCAGTCAGCGGCGGGATCTCCCGCCCGGACCATGAACCCATCGCGACCGTAGCCCACCCCTCTGACCAGACCGACTTCCAGGGCCAGGACAGCAGACAGACATGGGAACACTCAGCCGAAAGAAAGCTATATCACTCTCGCCAGTGAAGATCACCAACAGCATCAGGAAGTTGAGTCAGAACCGAAACTCGTGAACAGAGCCACGGCTGACCCCCGCGGCTGCGGGGAGAAGATGCGGGAGTCGGGCAGCGTGCCCCTTGCGTACGGCTGACCCCCTCCGGTGCGGGGTGTCCACGAACAGTGGTCTGTCCGGGTGGGCGGACAGCTCGTGGTCCTGGCTGGCGGACAGCTCATCTCCCGTTGCTGTATGACTTTCTTCGCCCAGGTAGGCGTATGTGTAGGAGCGGGTCTTACGATCAAGCCCATGACGAGCACTCCGGAGTCATGGACCATTCGGCACTTCTCCCGGGCCAAACCTGCCGGTCCGGGTTGCGACAGCATGCCGGCGCTGTTGCGGAGGCTGGCCGATTCGATCGAAGAGTTGGGCCCGGTTGAGGTTCAGGACGTCGTCATCGAGTCGGAGATGACCGAGCACGGACCTTGGCGGTCGGGGACGGTCTACTTCCACCTGCCCGAAGACGACTGAGCGCCGTGGTCGGGACGGGCGAGGTCGACGCGGCTTTCGGACTCGCAGCGGCGGCACGCAGGTCACGCGGATGCGGGTCAAGATGGCGGCAGCGGTCGAGCTGGCCGGTCCTGCGGATGGTCGCGGTAGTGTTCGGGCCGGATCAACGGCTTGTCGGCCAGCGAGAGCCGGTGCCTGGCGACCTCCGTCAGCCCGGCCGGACCCTGCAGCCACTCGGGCCGATGCGGCAGCCGGGCCAGATCCACGACAACGACAAGCTCGTCGACGTCCGCGTGCACGAACGCCTCCTGCCCGACCAGGCCGGGAGCTGCCACGGCTGACCCCCGCGGGTGCGGGGAGGAGGGACGGGACCAACTCCCGCGAGGGCGAGCGGACGGCTGACCCCCGCGGGTGCGGGGAGGAGGCGGCCTGCGAGGGCAGTGACACCGATCTGTTCGGCTGACCCCCGCGGGTGCGGGGAGGAGACATCGACACCCCCCCGAGGGGGAGGCAAGACCCGGCTGACCCCCGCGGGTGCGGGGAGGAGTCCTCACTGGCGACAGCGTCCTGCGCGGTCCGCGGCTGACCCCCGCGGGTGCGGGGAGGAGGGGTCGCACACCTTCTGCTTCAGTCGGCGGTGCGGCTGACCCCCGCGGGTGCGGGGAGGAGAGACCTCGCCCCGCCCGGCTCGACCGGCGGGGCGGCTGACCCCCGCGGGTGCGGGGAGGAGTCCGGCAACCACATCCCCCAGGGCATCACCGACGGCTGACCCCCGCGGGTGCGGGGAGGAGGGTCTCCACCGCTTTCCGGTGTTCGGCGCGGGCGGCTGACCCCCGCGGGTGCGGGGAGGAGACTTTGTGACCTGCGGCGTTGTGGAGGCTTTGCGACTTCTTGACCATGCGAGCGGTGCGTCTGATGCCCAGTATCGAGGTGTCAAGGAGCGCTCACATGATGCCACGGGTGCCGGTGACAGGCGGCGGCCCCCCGCAGAGTAGGGGGCCGACCTGATCGCCGGAGGCTCGCCGCTCTCGTGTCGGACCCGCGAGTGGCCAAAAGCTCCAACTTAAAGGGTGCTTGGGGCTGGCTGGAGGTGCCTGAATCGTTACACGAACTACGCCGAACGCTCCTCGGGTCCCAGTGACTTCGGACGATGCGTCGAGGGCCCGTCGGCCAGGCTTTCGCCTGCCCTTGAATCCGATGTGAGGGCCATCAGCATTGTCAGTGACGACTGATAGACCCTCAGGTATGAACGAGAGCCAGCCCGTTGGTGGATTCGAGCCGGTCGATCCCGACTCCCGCCTGTGGGGCAAGAGTGCCGGCCTGCCTGGTCCGTACCCCGTGATCTGCCACCTCCTGGACACCGCCGCGGTCGCAGGCGCGCTGTGGGATGCGGTCCCTAGCGAGCGCGTGCGGGCGCGGGTCGCTGGGGCCGTTGGCGTCAGCGAGTCCGAGGCCCGGGCGATGGTGATGCTGTGGGCTGGGCTCCACGACGTCGGGAAGATCTCACTGCACTTCCAGCAGCAGGTCGCCGGGGAGTTCGCGAAGCTGGTGGGGGACCCGGCGTACGCGGAGGACAATCCGGCGGCGAGGCGTAGCGGAAACCTGAGGCACGAGACGGCCACGCACTGGGGGCTGGTGGAGTTCTTCAAGCAGTGCGGCTACCCGCTCCACAAGCCGGTCAGGAAGTCGCCGGCCCACCAGATCGCCCAGTTGCTCGGCGGGCACCACGGATGCTTCGCCCCCACGCTGCAGGTGAAGGAGATCAATAACCCGTCTGGCTACCAGCCCGCTCTCGGCACCGCCGAGGGCTGGCGGGAGCAACGGCTCGCGCACGCCCACGCGGTCAGGCGGACGGTTGGGGCCGAGAAGCCGCTGGGGTCCGTGCTGCCCGGTGAGCTGGCGGTGGTCGTCGCCGGGCTGGTCGTGGTGGCCGACTGGCTGGTCAGCCAGGTCGACGTCATCGGGCCGCGGATGCCCGGGGAGGGCTGGAAGACCGGGGACTCGGAGCTCGCCGAGCACTTCGATGTGGCAGCCAAGGCCGCGCCGAGGTGGGTGCGGGAGGCGGGCCTCGGGCGGGCGGCGTTTCCGGGGAAGGCGTTCTCCCAGCAGTTCCCGTTTCCCCCGAACATGCTGCAGGCCGACGTCGCGGAGCACCTTCCCGCAGTGGTGGAGGGGCCGGGGCTGCTGCTGGTCACGGCCCCGACCGGGGACGGCAAGACGGAGACCGCCCTGCACGCGGCCTCCGTGATCGCGCGGGCTTCGGGTGCCTCCGGGCTCTATTTCGCGCTGCCGACGATGGCCACGGCGGACGCGATGTTCACCCGCGTCCGCCGGTTCGCGAAGAAGAACGTCGAGGGCGATCGCGCGCTCACGCTGCTGCACAGCATGGCCTGGCTGGGCCCGGACTACGCCCCCGGGCAAGGGGCGACGGACGGGTCGGCGGTCCTCGCGGACACCGAGGCCGGCCAGTGGCTGCGCACGGGGCGGCGGGGCCTGCTGGCGCCGCTCGCCAACGGCACCGTCGACCAGGCACTCACCGGGGTGCTGCCGGTCCGCTACGGCTTCCTGCGGCTGTTCGGCCTGTCGGACAAGGTGCTGGTGGTGGACGAGGCGCACGCCTACGGCCCGTGGATGCACAGCCTGCTGGTGCGGCTGCTGGAGTGGCTCGGCGCGCTCGGCGCCCCGGTCGTGCTGCTGTCGGCGACCCTGACCGGCAGGGCGGCCTCGTCGCTCGTCGACGCCTACCGGCGCGGTGCGGGGTTCCGCGAGCCCTCCGCGGTGGAGCCCCGCTACCCGGGGTGGCTGTTCGTGGACGCGGGCAGCGGGGAGGTGTCCACGCCGCGCCAGGTGGGCAGCAGCCGCACCAGGACCCTGTGTATCGAGACCCGCCGGGTGCACTGGGACGTCCGGGACGAGGAGGTCACCGGGGAGCCCAGACGGCAGGGGCGCCGGGATGCCCTGCGCGAGATCCTCGAACCGGTGACCACCGAGGGCGGCTGCGTCCTCGTCTGCTGTACCACCGTGGACGAGGCCCAGCGCACCTACCGCTACCTGGCGTCGGTCCTGCCCGACCTCGCCGCGCGCGAGGGCGGCCTGCGGCTGCTGCACTCCCGCTATCCCGCCCACGAGCGCCGGCGTATCACCACCGAGTGCGAGGCCGCGTACGGGACGCCCGCGAGCGACACGGCGGCGGCGGCCCCGCGCCAGGGATCGATCCTGGTGGCCACCCAGATCGTCGAACAGTCCCTCGACCTCGACTTCGACCTGATCGTCTCGGACCTCGCCCCGCTCGCGCAGCTCCTGCAGCGCGCCGGCCGTGCCAAGCGCCACGAGCGCGCCGACCGTCCCGCCTGGACCGGTCCGGTGGCCGAGCCGCGCATGGTCGTGCTGGAGCCGACCGACGGGAAGGGCCGCGTGGCCGCACCCCGCTCCTGGGGCACCGTCTACGACGCATCGCTGCTGCGCCGCACCAGCCTGCTGCTCGCCCGGCAGTCCGGCGGCGTCGTCGAGGTGCCGGGCGATGTCCAGCGGCTCGTGGACGAGGTCTACGCGGACGACTTCGGCGCCGACCTGGAGAAGGCCGCCTCGGCCGAGCTCCAGCGTATGGACGTCGAGCGCATCGCCTCGGAGGCCGCCGAGGAACAGCTGGCGGAGGTCACCGTGATCCCGTCACCGGACGACGTGGTCGACGACCTCTCCAAGCTCAGCGAGCGCGGCTTCGCCGTCTCGGAGGATCTGCTGACCACCCGACTCGGGGCGGACAGCGGCCGCGCCGTATGTCTCTTCGAACGGGGGACCGGATGGAGCCTCGATCCCGACCGCGACGTTCCGCTGCCCACGGGTGCGGCGAACCGGGACGAGATCGGGCTGATCATGCGGCACACCGTGCCGCTGCCCGGGCGGTGGACAGCCGGTCGCACGGAGGAGAACGCCGTACCGAAGGCGTGGGGTGACCGGCCCCTGCTCGCCGACCTGGCACTGCTGCGCATGCGCCCTGACGGTGACCGGTGGACGGCCCGGCTGGGGGAGCGGCGACTCATGTACTCGAACGTGGGAATTTCCGAGAACTAGCGTCATAGGCACCGCACTTGACGCTACGTTGGCTATGCCGGTCCCCGAGCGGGATCGTCGTCCGTCAGGGACCGGCGTGACCCCCGCGCGCGCGGGGACAGGTCTGCCGACACGGGCCGTTTCCTAGGCACCGCACGGCTCACCCCCGCTCGCTCGCGGGGACCGCGCAGAGCCTACCCATCCTGTGACCACCCGCACCCGCCTCGCCGGAGGCCGCATGCCATCCGCACCACCTGCCTACGACCTCCTCGACGAACCGTGGATCCCCGTCCGCTGGATCGCCGTCCAGGGGACGAACGACACGGCGGTCTCCGCCACCGTCCGCCCGCCCAGGGTCGGCCTGCGGGAACTCCTCCTGCGCGCCCACGAGATCGCGCAGATCGCGATCGCCGACCCACCGGCGCTCTCCGCCCTGTACCGCGTCCTGTACGCGATCACCGCCCGTGTGGCCGAGCTCGACGAGGCCGGTCCCGGCGACTGGTCCGCGCGCCGGGACGACCTGATCACCGAGGGGCGGTTCGGCGATGAGCGGGTCGACCGGTACCTGACGCCGGTGCGCGGCCGCTTCGACCTCTTCGACCCCGTGCGTCCGTTCCTGCAGGACCCCCGGCTCGCCGAGCAGTGCGACCCCGCGAACACCGCCGGTGTCGACAAGCTCATCACCACCCGCCCCTCGGGCAACAACCACTCCTGGTTCCAGCACGTCAACAGTGCCGCCCCCGAGCTGCCGACCTCGGACCAGGCCGTACTGCACCTGCTCGTCTGGCACTACTACGGCCCCTCCGGACGCTGCTCCAGCCGTACCGTCGGCGGCGTCAAGGCGGCGAGCAGCAAGGCCGGACCGCTGCGAAGCACGCTCTCCTACCACCCGGAGGGCGAGACCCTGTTCGAGACCCTCCTGGCCGGACTGCCCGAGCCCGGCAAGGGCGTCACCCGCGAAGGCGACCTGTGCCCGTGGGAGCGTGCGGAACTGCCCGACCCCGCAGACGCTCCACCGCCGCTGGAAGGGCCGTGCTCCGCCCTCACGGCCCGCTCCCAGCACGCGCTGCTGCTGGTGCCCGACGCCACGGGCCGGTACGTGCGCGACGCGTTCATCACATGGGCGAACCAACTGAAGATCCCCCGTGAGGGCGACCCGTACCTGATCTGGCAGACCAGCAAAGAGGGCAACCTCTACCCCCGCCCCGCCGACTCCCAGCGTGCTCTGTGGCGCGACCTGGACGCCCTGCTGCTCGAGAACCCCGCAGGCAGCACCCGCCCACGGCGCCCCGAGGTGTTCCGTACCGCACTGGACGTCTCGGAAGTCCTGAGGGTCCGCGCGCTGGGATTCGAACAGGACGGCCAGGCCAAGGACATCCAGTTCGTCGACGCGCTCACCCCGCCGGTACTCGGCCTCGCAGAGGGCAAGGAGCCCGCGGTCGCGGTCGCGGTCGAGATCGGCCGTCTGCGCGTCCTGGGGGAGCGGTACGGCAACCGGCTCGACCGGGCCGTCAAGAAGGCGTGGGCGGCCTTCACCTCCGCTCCCAAGATCCGCGACTGCACCTGGGCCGTCGAAGCCGCGGCCCGCTACTGGCCCGCTGCCGAGGCCGAGTTCTGGAAGCGCCTGAACGAACGCGACTTCGACGGAGCGGCCGCGGCGTTCCGCGTCCTCGCCGAGCAGGCCTACGACACCGTCACCTACGGCGCGCTGGGCACCATGCGCGGGGCCAGGGCCTGCACCACCGCCCGCATCGAGCTGTACGGCGGGCCGGTGAAGCGCCCCGCCAAGACCGGCGCGGCCGGCGCTACCGGCCGCAGCGACACCAGTACGGAGGACGCATGAGCACGACCGGCACCATTCCGGGGCCCGCCACACCGGTGGACGACGCGGTCGGCACGCCGAAGGGGCCCTCCCTCATCCCCTCGCTGGGGCGGGCGCGTGCCTTCACCGCCAGGATCGACAAGCGCAGTCACGAGGATCCCGGCGTCCGCGCGGCCCTGCGCCGCGGCGTCGGCAAGGACCTGGACGCGGTGCCCTTCATGCACCGCTACGTGGCGTCCTGGCTCACCGAGGAGCAGACGCGCAGCCGCGACGTCCAGCGCGCCTTCTACACCGTCGCCTCCCTGATCGCCGCGCAGCGCCGCGACCAGTACGCCGCCGCGAAGGCCGAGGCGTCGAAGGAGAGCGGGCCGAAGGGCGAGGAGGCGGCCGACGCGGCCGGCCACCAGGCGGACCGTCCGGAGGACGAGGAGACCGCGACGGCCAGGCGGATCCCGTCGCGCAGCCTCGGCCACGCCTTCGCCGACGGTGTCATCAAGGGCGGCCAGACCGGCGGTCTGCGCGAGAGCTCGGCCGAGACCCGCCTGAACCTGCTGAGCCGGCAGAGCGTCGACGGACTGCACCGTCACCTGCCCGGCGCGGTCCGCCAGCTCCGCGGCTGCGACGTGGAGGTCGACTGGGCCCAGCTCCTCGTCGACCTCTGCCAGTGGCGGCGCCGCTCCGGCACCGTCAAGCGGATCTGGCTCCAGGACTACCACCGGGCCCTGCAGAGCGACGGAGAGCGCCGGGCCCGCGAGCACGACGACCAGAACGACACGACGGAAGCCGCCGACGCCGACACCACGGACGCCGCCGCCCCCGGGGCCTGAGCACTCCGGCCACCGACGGACCGCCACCCGCACCCACTCCAAGGAGCAGAGCATGCCCGGCCCCGACCGCACCACCGCCCGCTTCCTCGACATCCACGTCCTCCAGAGCGTCCCCTTCGCCAACCTCAACCGCGACGACAACAACTCGGTCAAGACCGTCCGCTACGGCGACACCGAGCGCACCCGCGTCAGCAGCCAGTCCTGGAAGCGCGCCGTCCGCGAGTACTTCCAGGACAGCTTCGGCGAACGGGCCCTGCGCACCCGCCGCATCGGCGCCCGCGTCACCCGCCTCCTCGAGGAGCAGCACGGCTGGCCCGCCGAACTCGCCCAGCGCGCCGGGCAGCACGTCGCCGCGGGCAGCAGCATCAAGTTCGAGACCGCGAAGGACTCACCCGTCATCACCACCAACGCCATGGTGTACGTGCCCGAGACCGCCGTCGCCGAACTCGCCGCCCTGGCCGAGGAGCACCGCGCCGAGCTCGAGAGCGCCAAGGACATCAAGAAGGCCGGCGACAAGAGCGTCCTGCCCAGGGACGCCGTCGACGCCGTCCTGCGCGGCCGCAACGGCGTCATCAACCTCTTCGGCCGCATGCTCGCCGAGGTCGACGACGCCGGGGTCGACGGCGCGGTGCAGGTCGCCCACGCCCTGACCACCCACGGTACGGATATCGAATTGGATTACTTTTCGGCGGTCGACGACGTCACCTCCGCCTGGGGGGACACGACCGGCAGCGCCCACATGGGACACGCCGAGTTCAGCGCCGGCGTCTTCTACCGCTACGCCACCGTCGACCTCGCCGACCTGGAGGCCAACCTCGGCGGCGACCGCGAGGCCGCCCGCGAACTCGCCGCCGGGTTCGCCGAGGCGTTCATCCTCTCCCTCCCGCGCGCCAAGAAGACCGCCACCGCCCCGCACACCATCCCCGACCTCGTCCACATCGCCGTCCGCAGCGACCGCCCGCTCTCCTACGCCGCCGCCTTCGAACAGCCCGTCGCCTCCCACGAGAACGGCGGCTACGGCCCCGCCTCCCGCGCCGCCCTCGCCCGCTACGCCGTGGCCGCCAACAGGCTCCTCGGCAGGCGCGGCACCCTCGCCGCCGCCTGGGCCAGCATGGAGGACAAGGACCTCGAGGGCCTCGGCACCCGCGTCGACTCCTTCCCCCAGCTCATCGACACCGCCATCGCCGAGGCCTTCACCGCCGGCCGCGCCGGGGCCGCCGCGTCCGTCACCGCCGGAGCCGGCGCATGAGCACCCCCGCCCCCACCCGAGGACTTCTGCTGCGCCTGGCCGCGCCACTGCAGTCCTGGGGCGAGACCGGTCAGTTCAACGAGCGCGACACCGCGCTCTTCCCAACCCGCTCCGGCGTCATCGGCCTGCTCGCCTCGGCCCTCGGCCGCAAACGGGGCGAGGACATCAACGACCTCGCCGCTCTCTCGCTGACCGTCCGCACCGACCGTCCGGGCGTCATCCTGCGCGACCTGCACACCGTCGGCGGCGGCCTGCCCGCACCCCGCACGGTCACCACCGCCGAGGGCAGGAAGCGAAGCGGCGCCACCGCGACCCTGCTCTCCCACCGCTACTACCTCGCCGACGCCGCCTTCACCGCCGTCGTCACCGCGCCCCCCGACCGCCTCGACGAGTGGGCCCAGGCGCTGCGCGACCCGCACTGGCCCCCCTACCTGGGACGCCGATCCTGCCCGCCCGAAGGCCCCCTGCTGCTCGGCCTCGTCGACGAACCGCTGCACCACCTCGTCCACCTGCCGATCGCCCGACGGGCCCGCGCGGGCACCACGACCGTCGACGTCGTCTTCCACGGCGACCAGCCGCTCGACCGCCTCGGCGACCACCCCCAGCCCGGGGACGACGACGGCAGCACACCCGCCGGCGAGGTCACCGACGACCCGGTCGACTTCCACCCCCGGCGCCGGGCCTACCGCGCCCGCCCCCGCTACCAGCGCACCCTCACCCTGCCCGCCGACCGCTGCAAGGGCCTCGCCGCCGGCTACCTGACCGCCCTCGGCGACCACCTGGCCCGGCACACCACCCGCCCGGAAAGCATCCCCGCATGACCCTGTGGCTCACCCGCATCATCCCCGACCCGCGCAGCCGCGAGGCCCGCCGCGACACCGCCGGCGCCGTCGACCTGCACCACCGCATGATGTCGCTCTTCCCCGACCACGTAGCCACTGATGAACCGCGCCGCCGGCTCGGCGTGCTCTTCCGCACCGAATCCACGCCCGCCGGCGACCAGATCCTCCTCCAGAGCGCCGAACGGCCCGACCTCGACCGCCTTCCCACCAGCTACGGGCAGGCGGTGACCAAGACCCTCACCCCGCTCCTGGACGCCCTGCGGCCCGGCCTCCACATCCGCTACCGCATCGCCGCCAACCCCATCCGCAAGCCCGGCCGCGCCACCCGCGAGCTCTACCGGCTCAAAGCCGTCGTCCCCCTCCAGGGCACGGCCGCCGACGAATGGTGGGCCCGCCAGGCCCGGTCCTGCGGCCTCGACCTCGCCACCCTCCACTCCAGCCCCCTCGACGCCGCCACGGGCCACCGCCGCAGCGACCAGCGCCGCATCAAGCACGACCGCGTCCTGTTCGAAGGCACCGCCGCCATCACCGACGCCGACCTCCTGCGCACCCGCCTCACCGACGGCATCGGCAAGGGCAAGGCCTACGGCTGCGGCCTGCTCAGCATCGCCCCCCACCGGGGGCCCCAGTGACCGCCCGCCGCCCCGACCCCGGCAGCGCCCGGCGCAGACTCGCCGCCCCCACCGTCGCCATGCTGCCCCGCATCGCCGACTCCCTCTCCTTCCTCTACCTCGACATCGTCCGCATCGTCCAGGACGACACCGGCGTCTGCGCCGAGGTCACCAGCCCCCACCGCGGCACCGAAACCGTCTACCTCCCCACCGCAGCCCTCAGCTGCGTCCTCCTCGGCCCCGGCACCTCCATCACCGCCCGCGCCCTGTCCACCCTCGCCCGCCACGGCACCACCGTCGTCATCGCCGGATCCGGCGGCGTCCGCTGCTACGCCGCCACCGTCCCCGAGTCCCTCAGCACCACCTGGCTCGAACGCCAGGCCCGGGCCTGGGCCGACGACACCACCCGCCTGGCCGTCGCCACCGCGATGTACGAACAGCGCTTCGGCCCCGGCACCGCACCGGCCGGCAGCGGCCTCACCCAGCTCCGCGGACTCGAAGGCCAGAGGGTCAAGGCCCACTACCGCCTCCTCGCCCAGCAGCACCGCATCGGCCGCTTCCGCCGCAACTACGACCCCAACTCCTGGGACACGCAGGACCCCGTCAACCTCGCCCTCTCCTCCGCCAACACCTGCCTCTACGGCATCGTCCACGCGGCCGTCCTCGCCCTCGGCTGCTCACCCGCCCTCGGCTTCGTCCACAGCGGCAACCAGCAGGCCTTCGTCTACGACGTCGCCGACCTGTACAAGGCCGAACTGACCATCCCGCTCGCCTTCTCCCTCCACGCCTCCCCGCAGCCCGAAGCCGACGCCCGCCGCGGCTTCCGCGACGGCCTGCGCCTGTTCCGCCTGCTGCCGCGCATCGTCACCGACATCCAGCGCCTCCTCGCCCCGGACCAGGACATCGCCCTCCCGGACCCGGAGGAGCAGCTCGTCGACCTGTGGGACCCGGTCTCCGGCCCGATCCCGGGCGGGGTCAACTACGCGGGGGAGGAACTGCTGTGAGGGCCCGCAGGCCGGCGCGCCGTCGCGGGGGCGGGAGGTACCCGTGGCAGCCATGACCGTCCTGTCCGCCACGGCGGTCCCCGACCACCTCCGCGGCGCCCTCACCCGCTGGCTCATCGAGGTCACGCCCCAGCTCTACGTCGGCACCGTCTCCGCCAAGGTGCGCGAGGAACTCTGGCAGGCCGTCAGCGCCTGCGTCGGCGACGGCGTGGCGGTGCTCATCCACACAGCGGCCAACGAGCAGGGCTTCGAACTGCGGACTGCCGGCGAGCAGCGCCGCCAGCCCGTGGACTTCGACGGGCTGACTCTGGTCGCGATGAGGGGTATCCAGTCCATGAACGGTCGCGCCATGGTCGAAACGTAGGGACGATGCTGTCCGAACGGATCGATCCGGCATCATCGCCGGTCTTCCTTGTGCCAAGGGTGCAGCCGAGCAGTGGCGGCTGCACCTGGTCAAGGCCTTCTGACTTACCGGCGGTGCTGTCGCAGGCCAATCAGACAGCACCGGGACAAGGATCCTCGAGCGACCCCCGACGCTCGTCCAAGTCGTCGCCAGCGCATCGCAGCTGAAGGAACACGGTCGAACGCTCTCGTGGGCTTGACGACATGGACCGTTGAGAGCTTCTGCTTGCTCGCACGTATTGTCCAGCGCCTACTCCTGCTGTGGGGGCGGATTGCCAGGACCACCGAGCCGGACGTGATCAGGCCCGTGTCGACCCTTCAGCGCTTTACACGGCGGCTTCCGCAGCAGAGCCGCCGTTCACGTTCGGAGCCCTTCTGCGGCGGGCGCGTGCGGCCCGCTGGTCGGCGGATTCCTGTACGACCGCGGCCTTGAAATCGGCTCCCGGCGCGAGGCCGGCCCTGCTGCCGTGATTTGCGGTCCTGCAGGCGCCGGATGAGAGCTCCGAGCGCCTTGGCGATGAGAGCCGAGAGCAGGCTCGCCATGAACTTCTCCAGTGACCATGGAAGCGATACGTGGTTGGCGTGCACCTATTTTCCTTTAAATGAGAAAAAAGATTATCGGAAAATTACTGCGGGTCATCGTGGGCGTGAATTGGACCTGCAGTGGTTCGGCGGCGATCCTAGCGCAGGCGTGCCGTTCGCCGCTCACGGGAGGTCGAGTTATGCATCACCGTCTCTCCTCAAGGTCCCAGCCAGAGGCTTAGATGGAGCGCGTTGAGTGTGGGGTATTGAGGAACGCTCCAGTGAAGAGTGGCATTGGTGATATTGATACTTCTAAAGTGCTTGTGACTATTAAAGATTTTTCTCTGGAATCGGCGCCTGGTACTCTCGCACTGGTGCGCCCCTGCTATTCCCCGGAGTCCGGGGGTCAGCCGCCTCTCGCCGGCACCTTGGAGAGTCGATGTGCACCCTCCCCGCACCCGCGGGGGTCTATCCAGATCTGACCGGCATTCACGCGGCCGTGACAGTTGCCAAGCGGATGTCGCGCATGTCGGTCGCCTTCGAGGACAGGTACATAACCTCCCGCCAGGGGGGGCGCCTGGCTCTGTGAGTTGGCTGAGGACGGCGTTGCCGTCGTAGGCCTGCTGAGCCCCGTTGGTATGTGGGGAAGTACGCAGCCGGCTGACGCAGCAGCCGCTCTCGGGGCGACCCTGCGGGTGCGGGGGAGGACCTCTTGAACTCGGTGGTGCGGTGGCGTCGGTGCAGGGAGCCGATGACGTTGACGGTGGCCGCGTGGCCGGGGGCCGCGGCGCGTCGCTGACCTCAGCCCCGAAGCTCCCCGCGCAGCGCCGGGTAGCGCAGCTCCAGGCCGAGGACGGCGGCCGGGGGCCGCTGGTGGTAGCGGACCCAGAACGGTGCCGCGCCCTGTTCCGCCTGGGGGCGGCAGCGGTGGCAGAGCAGGCCGCGGGTGAGACCGGTCTGCGGGTCGTGGTCCTCGGTGTGGGCGGGGCGCCCGGCGCCGGGGAGCGAGCCGCAAACGGCGCAGCGGCCGCGGTGGTAGGCGAGGAGGCGTTCGGCGGGGCGCTGGCGGTGGTCGTAGGGCGGCAGGGGCCAGGCGAGGTAGGCCGGGTCGGAGGTGTTCCAGCGTTCCTCCCACCGCGCCCAGAGCCGACGGCGGACGCCGCAGCGCTCGCAGTCGGCCGGGCAGCCGCCGGAGGCCGGCGGGCAGAGCGGGGCGGTGTCGAGGGCGTGGCGCAGGTCGAGGCGCAGGCGTTCGAGGGGCGGGGCGTCGGGTGGGGCCCAGCCGTCGGGGGCGGGCGCGGGGAGCGGGTGGTCGAGGAGGATGGCGGGGGCCATGGCGAGACGGTCGGGGGTGACGGTGTTGGGCTCGAAGATGAGCTCGGGCACCCGCGCGGCGACGGCTTTGACGATGCGTCCGGGCATGGTGTTGGAGTCCAGGCGCCGGCCGTTGCGGCTGGTCAGCAGCGGTCGGCGGCCGGTGTCCGGGTCGCGGCCGTCCACGCGGTGCGGCAGGTAGCCGGCGATGGCCTGCCAGACCTCGCGGGAGGGCTGGTGGGTGATGGTGCCGTCGCCCTTGGGCGCGGGGCAGGAGAGGGTGCGGATCCGGCGGTGGGGGTCCTCCTCGTGCAGGTCCTCCAGGTCGATGCCGACGGCCTGCCGGGGGCGCAGGCCGTCCAGGAGGAGGTGGACGAGGAGGCGGTCGCGGTGCGGGGCGGTGTCGTAGGGGCCTCGCCGGTGGCGCCCGGGCAGGAGGTCGTCGGCCGCGTACTGCATCGCGGCGGCCTGTTCGAGGGTGAGCGGCGCGGTGCGGGGCAGCGCGCTGGGGGCGGGGCGCAGCGCGGCGGCGTTGAACGGGGGCTCGGGGATGTGGCCGGCGCCGGCGGCGTAGGCGTAGAACGCGGCGAGGGCGGCCAGGCGGCGGGCGGGGTTGTGGAGGGAGACGCGCGGCGCGAGCGGGCGGCGCGAGGGCCGGTCGGGGTTGGGGCGGCGCAGCGCGGGGGCGTAGGCCCAGGTGGTGGCGGTCGACGCGTCGGCGTTCCAGGCGCCGATGCCGGTGGTCTCCTCGGTGAAGTACAGCCAGTCCCGCAGGTCGGCCTCGTAGCGGGTGGGCGTGGTGCCCTGCAGGGCGCGGCCGTGCTTGCCGAGGCCGGCAGCGAGCCACTGGGCGAGGACGTCGTACGGGTCGGGCCTGGTCACCCGGAAACTCTATGCGCGGGGCGGCCGGGGACGGGCGGGTCCCCGGACGCCGGTCCCGCCGGACCCCGGCCGACCGGGCCGTGGTGCGCGGGGGACGGGCGGCTCCGGCCGGGCCGACGGCCCTCTTTTCGCCTACGCACGGGACGGACGGGCGACCTCGAGTAGTCTCTGCGAATCGGATTGCGAACATCGCACGAAAGCCGCCGCGAACGGGGATCAGGGGTGGACCGTCAGGCACTGGTGGTCGGCGTGGTGGGGACGGCCGGGAGCCTCGAGGACGAGTCGCCGCCGAAGTGGCAGCCCCTCCCGTACGCGGCCCCGTACGCGCAACGCCTGCGCGAGGTTCTGGGCGAGCAGTACTCCTTCGTCCTGCTCGACCCCGATCCGGACCCCGCGTCCACCGCGGCCGCGCTCGGTGACGCGCTGACCGGAGCCGTCGAGGCGGGTGCCGCGTTCACCGTCGTCCACCTGCTCGGCCATGGGGAGCCCACCCGCAACAGTCACGGCCTGCAGGCCGTGGGAGGGGACGGCCGGCTCACCGAGGCCCTCTCCCGCTGGGTCGACATGGCCGAGAACCTGGCCACGGAGGGAGACCGAGAACCGGCCGTCCTGCTCGTGCTCGACCTCTGCCACTCAGGTGCCGTCGTTACCGAGCACCTGCGGTCGCTGATCCGTCCGGAGCGTCGGCGGGTGTGGGTGCTGGCGGCCTGTCAGTCGGACCAGTCCGCCTACGACGGCCGTCTGAGCCTGGCGGTCGACGACGTGCTCCGCGGCTTCGCCTCCGGCGCGCTGCGGCTCGACGAGTCGCACGAGTACATCCCGATCGACCGCTTCTGCCGCGAGGTGGCCCTCAACCTCGAGAGCCGAAGCGCGGGTTCCTACCCGCAGACCGTGGAACGTCCGCTCGTCGCCCTCGGCACCGATCTGTCGCACCTGCGCTTCTTCCCCAACCCGCGCCACGATCCGAGCAGGCTGAGCCTGCCCGGCGGGCCGGGCGGCCGCGCCGGCGTCGATCCGGCGGTGTTCGCCTTCCTCGACGACGTGGCCGACGCCCGCCACTTCGTCGGACGGGCCCACGGCGGCAGCGGCGCCGCCACCGAGAGCGGTCTGCCGACCTTCACCGGCCGAAACGCCGAGCTCCGCGAACTCACGGCGTGGGCCGAGGGCCAGGGCGCACCGGTGCGGATCGTCACAGGGGTCCCCGGGGCGGGCAAGTCCTCCCTGGTCGGCATCCTCGCCTGCGCCGCACACCCCTCGCTGCGCGAGGCCACCGAGCACCTGTGGCGGCCGTCGGCCGGCGACCTCCCCGACGTCGTCCAAGGCCTCGCGGTCGTCCACGCGCGACGACGGACCGTCGCCGAGGTCCTCTCCTCCCTCGCCGCCCAGTGGAACCTGGACTCGCCCGGCGCCACCGCCACGACCACCTGGACCACCGACCGCCTGGTCGCCGCCCTGCGCACCAGGGCCGAACCGCCCCACCTGATCGTGGACGCCGTGGACGAGGCCGAGTACCCGGCGGACCTCGTCACCGCCCTGCTGCTGCCCCTGCTGTCGGGCGAACGGCCGGACACGAAGCCACTGTGCCGGGTACTGATCGCCACCCGCCGCGAGGAGGGCCTGCGGCACCTCTTCGAAGCCGCCAACCGCCACGGCGCCCCGATCGATCTCGACCACGTCCCCGCTGCCCGGCTCCGCAAGGACCTCGTGAACTTCGTCAGCCGCGTGCTGCGCCCCGAGACGGACACGCTCGGCTGGTGCTCGCTGTCCGAGGCCGAGGGCCTCGGCCGGGCGATGGCGGGCGCGCTGCTCGGCGGCGCCCGGCAGTGGGGGGAGTTCCTCGTCGCCGGCCTCTACCTCCGCCTGCTGCGGGAACAGGCTACGCCCCCGGCCGACGCCGCGGCAGCCGAGGCCCTCGGCCGAAGCGTCCCCCGCACGCTCGGCGCGGTCCTCGACCTCGACCTCGCGTTCCTCGCCCGGCCCGGACTGCGCGAACTCCTGATCGCGCTGGCGTGGGCCGAAGGCGACGGCATGCCCGAACGACTGCTGGCCCGCGTCGCGGACCTCGCGTCGGCGATGGGCCACGAGCCGGCGGACGCGGCGGAGCTCCTCCAGGCCGCCCGCTTCTACGTGCGGCGCAACGTCGACCGCGACGGCACGCCGCTGTACCGCCTCTTCCACGAGGGACTCGCCGACGAACTGCGCTCCCGGCCCGGCCTCGACGCGGCCATCGTGTGGGAACGGCTCCTGGCGACGGTTCGCGAGCCCGGCGCCCGCCGCGGCCGCTGGGCGAGTGCCGAACCGTACCTGCTGCGCCACGCCGCCCGCCACAGCGCGGCCGCCGGCAGGCTCGAGGAGTTGCTCGAGGACTCCGGGTTCCTCGTGCACGCGGATCCGGCTCCGCTGGTGGAGGAGCTCTACCACAGCGCGCCCACCCCGCGTGGCGCCGTCTACCTGACGTCCTACGGGGCCCACCACGACGGCCCTCCGGACCAGCGGCGCGCCGTCCTCGCCGTCGACGCGGCCCGGCACCAGCAGTGGCAGCTGAGCGCCGAGCTGGCGTGCGGGACGGGGTGGCGGATCGGCTGGACGGCCGGGCGCGACCTGCACCCCGGCCTGCTCAGGACGCTCACCGGGCACCGCGGCGGGATCTCGGACATGACGACGCTCGTCCTCCAGGGCCGACCGCACGTGCTGACGGCAGGACGGGACGGCACGGCACGCCTGTGGGACGTGAACTCGGCCGGCACGACGCACGAACTGACGGGCCACGGTTCCCCGGTGAACTGCGTCGCGACCACCGAGGTGGACGGCGCCCTCCTCGCCGCCACGGCATGTGAGGACGGCGTCCTGCGGGGGTGGGACCTGGCGACGGGGCGGTGTCTGTGGACGGAGCGGGCGCATACGGGCCCGATCCGGTCGATGGTGGCCATGCCCTGCGACGGGGTTCCGGCGTTCGCCACCGCGGGGACGGACAAGGTCGTCCGCTTCTGGCACCCCGCCACGGGCGAGCCGCTGTCCACCCTGCCGCTGCAGTCACACCCCGTCCACGGCGAGGTGTGGCAGCTCTCCCACGTGGTCGTCCCCGGCTTCGGCGACTGCGTCGTCGCCTGCTACGACGATTGGCTCTCGGTGCTCACCGTGCGAGGGGAGGAACCGGGAGACGAGGACCTGTCGCGCACCTGGCCTGAGTGGGCGACCCGGGTGCGGTACGTCGACCGCCGGGGTGACCTCGAACCCGTTTCGGGTGATCGCGAGGGCACGGTGTGGATCGGCTACGAGGTCCTGGACGACGGACACGCGGCCGCTGTCACGGATCTCGTCTGCGTGGCCTTGGAGGGCTCCGACCTCGTCGTCAGCGCGAGTGAGGACGGGACGGCCAGACTGATCGAGACAGGCCCGCCGTGGCGCGCCCGGCAGGTCGCCAGCCACACGACGAAGATCACGCGCGCGGCCGTCGTCCACGACGGCGACGGCGCTCGTCTGCTCACCGCGAGCGAGGGCGGCACCGTCCGGATCTGGGACCTGACGGCCGAAGCCGTGCCGCAGCGGCATCCCGGGCACGTCCACACCGTCACCGGCCTGCTGGCGCTGTCCGGGAACCGACTGGTGTCGTGCAGCGATGACGGAACGCTGGCGCTGTGGGACACCGTCACGGGCGAAAGACGGCAGGTCAACCTGCTCGCGGACCACGACGGGCGTCCCGTCCAGGACACGGCCACCGGCATCGCGGTGCTGGAGGACGGCGAGCGTCCGCGGATCGTCGCATCCTGCTCCGTGGAAGGCCTCGCTCTCTGGGACACGAGCGCGGCGGAGCAGGTGCTCCTGGAACGGGTCGACGGCTCCCTGTTCCGTACCGCCGCCGTCGTCCCGGCCGTGATCGACGGCGTTCCCCACATCGTCTGTGCGGGTCGTCAGGTCGAACTCTTCAGCGTCGACCGTGTGGACTACCTGGCCCGTTGGCCCCACGAGCACCCCGACCGGTCGGAAGCACCCGCGCGGGAACGCGACCTGGGACTGCCCGGAGACGTCTTCTGTCTGGCCGCCTCGGCCACGCACGTCTTCGCCGGGTACCGCTCGGGCGCCGTGCGGTCGGCACCGCTGCAGGGCCCGCCCACGGTTCGCGAACTCACCCGGCACCAGGCCCCCGTCTGGGTGGTCACCGCCGTGGAGTTCGACGGACGCCTCCACGTCGTCAGCGGTGACCACGCGGGCGGGCTCCGCGTGACGGCCTTCGACGGCGGCTCGCGGATCGACCTCGTCGGGCACACCCGGGCGGTCCTCGCCGTCGCACCGGCCGCGCTCGACGGCCGGCCGCACCTCCTCACCGGCGGAATGGACCGCTCGATGCGCCTGTGGGACCTGACGACCGGCCAGCAGCGCGACGTCTTCTGGTTCCCCGACACGGTGGGAGCCCTCGCCGTCGCCGGCGACGGAACCGTCTTCGCCGGCGTGGGCCCCGACATCATCCGCCTGGAACGCCACGACCACCGCCACCGCTGAGGCCCTGACGGGCCCCGGCCCGAGGAACGAGGACCACCACATGACCCCCATCGTCGGAGTGCACGGCGTCGGACACCACGCCGCCGGCCATTCCCCCGCCGACGTCGTCACCACCCGCTCGATGACCTGGGCCGGTGACCTCGCCGCCGGACTCGGCGTCGCCCCCGACCGGATATCCCTGACCTACGCCTACTACGCCCACCACCTGCACCGCGGCAGGCCGGTCGCACAGGCAGCGGCGGACGATCTCGACCGGCTGGAGCGCGAACACCCCGAGGCGATGGCCAGGGTCGCCGACTGGGCGCGGTCGCTGGACGAATCCCTGGGCCTGGGGCTGCCGTCAGCCACGGCGCAGGGACGCCTCGCCGTCCCCCTGCGGCAGCTCGTGACGGTCGTCGCCGAACGCCTCAGCCTCGACGGCCGACTGACGCGGGCCTTCATCGCGCTGTTCTTCCGCGACGTCGCGCTCTACCTCGGGCAGCAGGATGGCGGAGCGCGGGTCGCCGCCCGTGACGAGGTCGCCGCCGTCATCGCGTCGACGGGCGCGCGCGTGGTGATCGCCCACTCGCTCGGCAGCGTCGTCGCCTACGAGGCCCTGCACGCCCACCCGGAACTCGAGGTCGACCTGCTCCTGACCCTCGGCTCGCCCCTGGCACTACCCCACGGGGTCTTCGACCGTCTGTCGCCGGCCCCCGCCGACGGCACCGGACAGCGGCCCCCGGGCGTCCGCCGCTGGGTCAACCTCTGCGACCACGGCGACATCGTCGCGATCCCGCGTCCGCTCACCCGGCGCTTCCCCGCCGTGGACCTCGACCTGGTCGAGAGCATCGCCCCCTTCGACTTCCACAAGGTGGCCCCCTACCTCCGGTCTCCCGTCGTGGCCGCCACCCTCGCCCCGTTCCTGAGGGGAACCGGCTGACCGATGTCGCCGGCGCACCTGCCGTGAAGGGGCGCCGCCGGTGTCTTGTGGCAGGGCTCGGCGCGGCAGGCCGCGACGGTTCACCGCCGCCGCCGTGTGGGCTCGGCGGGCACGCCCACACGGCACCGGGGCCAGGCGCCTTCGGCCAGGGCCGTGTTCTCGTATAGCCGCCGCCACCCGACAAGCGTCAGAGAGTGGCTGACCGTCACTTCTCGTGATGGGGCTGGACGAGGGCGACGAAGTCGGCGTGTGCCTGTTCGACGGCTTCCGGGTACGCCTGGCGCTTCTCGTGCTCGGCCAGCGCCCGGTGGATGCTGGCCAGGCCCGGGTTCTGGCCCTTGCGCTTGCCGGGTGGAGGGGCAGCCGGATGCCATAGGCTCGGCGCGTGGCCGATGAGATACAGAAGATCGTGGCGGGGTTGCCGGAGCTGACGGACGTCACCGGCGTGTGGGCGGTGGCCGATCGTCGGGCCGCGCAGGGGGATGCGGCCTTTGCTGCTGATCTTGGCATCGCTCTCGCCACGACGTACGGTACCGCGGGGCAGATGTGGCAGTACCGAAGTGTCTTCGACCATCTGCTTCGGCTGTTGGCCACCACCTCTGGCCCCGAGAATGTCATCCAGGCGCTGCGGCTGGTCTCCTCGGCTGAGGTCACCAGCAGGAAGCTGGATCGCTACACGGCCTCGTTGCTGGCTTCCAGCCATGAGGCGGCGGACCTGGCTGCGGCGTTCACCGGCCGGGCTTCGGAGGAGCTTCGGGCCTGTCTGGTCCATGAGCTGGTTCTCAGGGGTGTGGTCGTCGGGGAGGTGCCGGGGATCGCGGGTTGGGCGACGTCGCCGCATTGGAGTCACCACCCGCTGGGCTGGCTGCCCCTGATGCCGTCCGGTATGGAGGAGGGCGCGGATCTGCCGAGCTACGGCATCCGCGGCAGTAGTCACGCGGTGCCGTACGGGCCATCGGAGAGTCGCGAACTGGCGGTGGACACCGACGCGCGTGTGCCGGCGGCGGAGGAGACGACCACCCCGGCCACCGCCACCGCGATGGGCACGGCTGTGGCGAACTGGGCCGAGGAGTCCAACGGGCGCATCGAGGCGCGCGCGTTCGAGCTCGCCGAACCGCTGGACGCCGAGTCCGTCCCGGCCGTGCTCCTGGCACTGGGGCTGGAGTGTCTGCGCGGGGCGGGGAAGAAGACCCCTCTGTCAGTCGCTGTCCGTCCGCCGGCCCAGGCATGGCGGCTGCTCTTCGCCGCGGCGTCGACGGGAGGGGCGTACAACTCGGGCTCCTACGGCGCCTACGGGCGTCTGGCGGCCTGGCGGTCGCTGGCCGCGCTGGCCGGAAGCCCGGGAGGAGCCAGCGCTGCCGAGGTCGAGGCGCACGCGCTGGACTGCGTCTGGCACGGTCTCGGCGCCGACACCGAATGGTTCGAACAGGTGGCCTGGGACATCGGCCTGGCCGTGCTCTCCCCGGGCCGACGGCGCCTGGCCGTGCTCGCTGCGACCGACACTGACTGAGTCGGCAGCTGTTCGTGCGTCGAGAAGCCGGGCCACGTGAACTGCGCGAACCCTGCCGGGTTCAATGGGTCTCCAGCGGGTCAGCCTGGCCGAGCAGCTCGGCGAGCGGGGCGCCGGAGCGAGCAGCGACGATGCGGCGAGCACGCAGCTGGGCACGGGTACGGGGGCGGAACTTCGGGTCCCGTCCGCAACCGCATGGCCCGAAGCCCTCGTAGCGCAGCCCGGCGTTCAGGACCACGGCGACGACCGGCCATGCCTCCCGATTGCTGCGTCGGAGTGCCGCGAAGTCGTGGCCGGCCGACAGCAGCGGCCCGGTGCAGCGCGGGCAAGTGTGTCCGGCTTCGCTGGGATGGCGTTTGAAGCTGATCCGGCACGACACGCACGCGTAGTGCAGCTCGTAGTGGACGAAAGCGTGGGTGCACACGGACTGACCGGTCCAGTCCTCGACCACCTGCAGGCCCTCGCCGATCTCCTGGCGCATTTCGGCGTCGGCCAGGTAGTCGCAGATTCTGGGGAATCTGGCTTGTCAGGTTTGCGGTCGCCGTGGACCGTGGGGTTTGGCCGGCTCCCAGGCACCCCAGCAACGAGGAACGCCACGTGCCACCTGCGCCGTCCTCCGGTACTCATGAGGTTCTGGTCGTGGATCGGAGTGTCCCGAGCGCGGCCATGCGGCGTATGACGGGGA
This sequence comes from Kitasatospora sp. NPDC051705, assembly GCF_044453265.1. Taxonomy (NCBI): domain Bacteria; kingdom Bacillati; phylum Actinomycetota; class Actinomycetes; order Kitasatosporales; family Streptomycetaceae; genus Kitasatospora; species Kitasatospora sp. NPDC051705. The sequence goes on from NZ_JBITCO010000041.1 coordinate 35,909, forward strand.
TGGGGATGACGGGGTTGTGGGCAGCGTGCTCGGCGCTGTGGGCATCGAGCAGCAGCGTCACCAGCGCATCCGGCGGTATGGAGGGGTTGAGCCATGCCCGTCGGCGCACGCTCTGGTCGGTGTCGGCCGCCAGTCGTCGGAGCGATTCCGGCAAGAGGCGTCGGTCCTGGCCGGTGGCTCTGCGCACGATCGGATCGGGGTCGTGGCTGAGCTGCTCGACGAGTGAGCTCGTTGAGGCCGGGTCGTCGAGGGCGAGGGCCCGCAGGCGCGGGTTCGGGTCTGTCGCGTAGCGCAGCAGGCCGTCGCGGGGGAAGTTGGGGTGACTGTGCGGCCGGCCGGGGAAGGACAGGCTCCCTTCCCACCATGCGGCCACCTCCAGGAGCATCTCCGGTGGAGCGTCGTCGCATGACTCGGCGAGAAAGAGCCGCACGACGCGATCCTGGTCGCGGGCGAGCGCGGCCACCACGTCTGTGGGCAGGCGTGGCGCTCTTGCGACGCTGCGGCGGATCAGCAGTTTCGGCGAGGCCGCGAGCTGACGCATGGCTTCGGCGTTCCCGTGCAGGGCGCCGATCCACCACAGCGCGGTCGTCTGGCCGTCCGGGTCGATGTCCGGCACTTCGGCGGCCATCGCCGTGATCTCCTCCGGTGTCCTGGGCGGCGTGGCGTCGGGGTGCGGAGCACGGCCGACGCCACGGCCGCCGCGGGAGAGTCGCCTGGCGGCCAGCTGCTCTCCCGCGAGCTCCGCGAAGAGCGCGCGCAGCCCCGGATTCGGCGTGGCGGCGACGAGCCGGTCCCACTGTCTGGCCGAGAGGCGGCCGGACTCCGCGGCAATGACGCGCACGCGCCTGGCATCGTGGACGACCGCGGCATCCATGATCTCTGGCGGAAGGTCCTCCCGCCAGAGGAACCCAGCCTCGTCGGCATCCAGGAGGGTAAGGAGCACGTCGACAGGCGCCGAGCGGTTGAAACCGAGCCCGGAGAGCCAGGAGAGGGCTACTCGCCGATCGAGGTCGGTAGCTGCAGTCAGCCTGGTCCAGGCCCCGTCAGACACGTCGGCAGCAGGTATACCGGTCATTGGCCAAAGGCTAGAGCACTGGACCATCAGCCGACCCGAGGGCGCTGCCGACCAGATCACCAGACATGCAGTGGTGGGAACGGACCGCGCCGCGCTGGCGCGGCGCGGATGACAGGACTCGCGTCCGGATCGGTGCCGGCTCAGGTGTGTCGCTGGCGGACATCGACGATCGGCAGCAGCGCTGCAGTGGCGGGGATGCCGATCCGACGGGGCGTCGGTCCCGCCGGGGTGGGAACGTCGGTCAGTCGCACCAGGGGTTGGTCGAGCGCGGCCTGGCCTTCGTCGACCGCGGCCTGCTCGTCATCGGTGAGCGGGACGCTGGCCAGCATCCGCTGGAGGTTGTCCTTGGCGCTCCCAGTCCTGACGCACGCTCGATCCCTTCTCAGCCGCACCGAACGCGACCAAGGTGACGCGCGCACATCAGGGCGCGGGTGAAAACGCTCGAACCCGGGACAGCCAACCCCCGATCGGCTACAGAGAGCTACCTGTCAGGCAACGGCGGCTATACGAGCACACGGTCGGCCAGGGCCGCCACGCGAGGCCTGGGGGCACGCCACCGCCGCCTCCGCGAGCACGCGAGACGGCGGGCAGTGAACCATATGGTGCGGTGCCCTTCCCGCGAGCGCGTGGTCTGCGCCCACCAGATCCGGTAGGAGGGGCGACGAGCACGCGAAGGGGGTGGATCGGTGCGGCCTGCAGGGCCACCGGATGCCGCGCCCGGTCCTCGGACGTCGACCGTAGCTCGTCGATGCCGGAAGGACCAGGACCCGGCTACCGGAAGGAAGCGTCCACGGGGGACACTGGTACCGGTCCCGCCCGCACCAGATGCCTGGAGGACACGGTGAGCGCAGCGCCCCTGCACGGCCATCACGACGGCCGGCAGCCCATCCCTCGTACCCAGGACGCCGTCGCCAACGCCCTGCCGCCCGCGCAGCGGATGGAGTTCTACCGGGAGATGGGCGAGGCCGACGTCGACACGATCGGGGGTGTGCTGAAGCGGTGGTGGCTGCGCGCCGAGCTCTACCGCGATCCCGAGGGCGACCGGATCCACGACGACATCCAGGCCGGCACTGCCCCCGGTACCCCCGCATCCGCGGTCCTGCGCCGGCTCGGGGCCCAGTGACGGACTTCAGCGACTCTCCGGACGACGAGCACGACCCGCTCACCCTCTCCCCGGCCGTCGAGGAGTTCCTCGGCGACCCGGGCACGCCGGCCGACGTGTTCTCCGCCCTGGTGGCGTTCCTCGTCGACCTGCGCGAGAACCCCTTCCCGCACCTGAGCATGCCGGTGCCGGGCCGCCCCGGGATGCACTCGGCGCCGCTGCGCCGGGATCTGGGGCTGGTGGAGTACGCGGTGAACGAGGCCTCCGACCCTCCCCGGATCTACGTTTCGCGAATCCTGCGAGCGGACTGAGCGGCAGGCCCGCCTCCGCGGAAATGGGGATGTGCCTCCTCGTCGGCCCGCGAGGCCAGGGCGGAACGGATCGTTACTGGGCTGTTGCGGGGTGTGGCGGTCTGGTCCGCCGCCCCGCCGCCGGCCGACGATCCCCGCCAGCGCCGGCCGGTCCATTACCGGGGTCGGGCAGCCTTCCGTATTGACGCCGTTGGCCCGGCTACCCCCGTGGGTGAGGGGAGGACACCTACGACCCCGACGGCATCAGCGGCGACTGCGGCGCTGACCTCCGCGGGTGGCGGGGAGGGCCAGCAGGCCGTCTGTGGGGTCCAGCCAAGGTGAGTCCAAAAGCCGCCACGGGATGATCTTGAAGCTCTGAGTCGCACTCCGCGTCTACCCCCGGGGGCTTGGCCCTGTCCTGGGTTCCACTGCTCTGATCCTGGCCTGGCGCGGACGACGCGACGATCCCGTAGGTGTGCACGGCGTTCCTGGCAGGGGCTGGGCATCGGGTGGGGTGGGGATGACTTCGATCGGGCGGACCGCGTATCCGCGGTTCAAGCGGCTTTGATCACCTCGCGTGAGCTGCACGTGTTCTTCACCCCGTCCGAGGAGGAACGGGCCTGGGCGGAGGAGACCGCTGATTTTGTCGGGTCATATGGGGGTCTGGCCCAGGTTCTGTGATCGGTGACACTGGGTGACGGATCCTGGGTGGTGGCGGGGTCTGGAGATCGTCCGGAACTGGTCGGCCGAGTCGCCTGGACGGCTGACAGTCGGCGGCTGTGTCGCAATCGTGGTCGTGGCTCGGTGAGTTGTTGTTCCCGTCGCTGCCCCAGGTGGCGGTCGTCGGTGTAGAAGTGTCCGGTGCGGTGGTGCGGGTCGCTGCCCGCGTGGCTGTTCCGGGTGCGTCCTGCCCGGACTGCGGGGCGTGGTCGGAGCGGGTGCATGGCTCCTACCTGCGCTATCCGTCGGATCTGCCCAGTTGCGGGCGGCCCGTGATCGTTGCCTTGCGGGTGCGCCGCTTCGCCTGCCAGGCCCTGGTGTGTCGGCGGCGGACGTTCGTCGAACAGGTCGACGGGCTGACACGTCGCCACGGGCAGGTCACCGAGCGGCAGCGTTCGTCGGTCACCGGACTGGGTCTGGCGCTTGCTGGGCGGGCCGGAGCGCGGATGGCCGCGCTGCTGGGCATCCGGGCGAGCCGGAACACGCTGCTGCGGCGGGTGATGGACCTGCCCGACCCGGCCGTCGGGGCCCCGGTGGCGGTCGGGGTCGACGACTTCGCACTGCGCAAGGGCCAGACCTACGGCACGGTGATCACGAACGCGGTCACCCACAAGGTCCTGGACCTGCTGCCCGAGCGCGACGCGGCGACGCTCGCCCCGTGGCTGGCCGGGCACCAGCGGATCGAGGTGATCGCACGTGACCGTGCCAGCGCCTACGCGGAGGCGGCTGACCGTGCGGCACCGCAGGCCCGGCAAGTGGCAGACCGCTATCACCTGTGGGCGAACCTGGTCCGCGCCGTGGAGCGGGTCGTCACCGATCACCGCGCCTGCCTGCGCGTTCCCGAGTCCGAGCCGGAGCCCGAACCCCGGTGGGAGAACCCGTTACCCGCCGAGGCCGGCAACGCCGATGATGCCCAGCCGGTGAACCCGGCCGGGCGCGTTGCCGAACGGCGGCGCGCCAACCACACCCTCGCCCACGGGCTCCTGAACAGCGGCATGAGCCAGCGCGCCGTCGCGAAGCACCTGGGCTGGAGCCGCAACACCGTGCGCCGCTACGCGGAGGCCGGGAAGTGGCAGGACATGATGAAGGGCCCGCAGGCCCCGCGCACCGTCAAGCTCGACCCCTACAAGCCGTACCTGCTGCGGCGCTGGGAGGAGACGAGCGGCAATATCAGCGGCATGGCGTTGCTCGGTGAGATCACCGCCCGGGGTTACCGCGGTGGATACACCCAGCTCGCCACATGGAAGCAGCGCGAACTGCTCCCGGACGGCCCGCCGCCACCGCGCCCGCCCACGGTCCGCGAGGCCACGGACTGGCTCACCCGCCACCTCGACGGCCTCACCGCCGACGATGCCATCCGGCGCAAGGCCCTCCTGGTCCACTGCCCCGAACTGGACACCACCGCTCACCTGGTCACCGCGTTCGCCGAGATTCTCACCCTCCTCGACGGGGACCGTCTGCCCGAGTGGATCAGCGAGGCCAAGGTTGCCGGCCTTCCCGGGATCAGCACCTTCGCCAACGGCCTGAACAGCGACTACGCCGCCGTCCATGCCGGACTGACCACGCAGTGGAACTCCGGCCACGTCGAGGGTGCCGTGAACAGGATCAAGATGCTGAAACGACAAATGTTCGGACGCGCCAGCTTCCCTCTCCTACGCAAGCGAGTGCTTCTCGCCTGACCGTCCGTAGCGGAGGGCCAGGGCCACCGGTCGGTCGTCCTTAGGTTCTGTCCGTCCGATCTTGGGTTGTGGGAGGATGTCGTCCATGATTTGCATCCGAAGGGGCCGTGCCTCGTAGAACACCAGCTTCGCTTCGGTCGCGGGAACGCGGCTGGGGAGGACCTTGGGTGCGGTATCGCGATGTCCCAGGTCTGTCGGGAGCGGCGAATGCCGCCGTCCGTGTGCTCGAACGGGAGCGGTTGTCTCCGGGCATCGTGGCGGTGGCGCTGAGCGTGTGGTCTGTGCGCGTCCACGGCACCAAGCGCCGATGGAGGCGGTGGGAGGCTGAGTTCACCTGCCCCTGCTGTGGTGAGGGCTGGGCCCGGGACAAACTGCAAGACGTTCTGTTCATGCTTCCGCCAAGGGCCGCCGGAGAACTCCGGGTGCAGGTGGAGCGCCTGGACGTGGTGTTACTCGGGCGAACGCATCACGAGCCGATGGCAGACCCGGAGTTGGCGTGGTGGCATCGCAGATCCTGACTGTACCCATGTCGCCGACCGATTCGTTGGCTCTTGCACGACTGGTCGGGGAGTTCAGTGGCGCCGAGGCAATCGGAGGGCCGGTCGCCGATCACCCGCCGAGGCTACAGGGACCTCTCCGACACCGAGCCCTATGTGTCCCACTCGGCCCGATGTTCAGCATGCCGAGACCGGAACCTCTTGTTGTCCTGCGGTAGCTGTCAGCCCCGGCGCCTACGGACCGTCACTGGTCACACAACCTGGGCCAGAACCTCATATGGGAGCCACTGCTCCGGTGTGAATGAGAGCCGGGTCTAGGCCGTTCGTGGCGATGGTGTACTCCACCGTGGCGGGTGTTCTTCGGTGAGTGCGGGAGCCACTGATTCCCAATGAGGTTGTCAAGTAGCGGTGGTGACGCATTGTGGTTGGATCACGTCGCTGCGGTGCTTGCGCGGACAGCAGCGGTCTCGAAGGGCCTGTGGTCGCGCAGGAGGGCTCAGAGCCCGTTCAGGCGACGCCTGGCGAGGGCCAGGACGGCCTGCTTGTGGGACTTTCCCTCCGCGCGTTTGCGCTGGTAGTACCGCTTCGATTCGGGACAGTACACGGTGGCGACCTGGGCGGAGAGATAGAACATCCGCAGCAGTCGCCTGTTGTAGCGCCGAGGTCGGCGGAGGTTGCCGCTGACCTTGCCCGAGGCGCGGGGAACCGGGGCCAAACCGGCAACGCCGGCGAGCCGGCTAGCCGTCCACGGCTCCCAGCGCAAGTACACCCTGGTCGCCCTGCGGTCGCTGTTCACCCGGGCCAAGAAAAGCGGCACGATCTTCAAGAACCCGACCAGCCGCATGCGGGTCGGCCAGCAGGCGAACGGCATCATCCAGCCCCTGGGACCCGAGGACGTCCAGTCCTCGGTTGCCTCGGTTACCCGCCTGGCGGACCGGCTGATCCTCGCCCTCGCGGCCGTCCACGCCGCCCGACCCGGTGCGATCCGCCACATCCAGCTCGACGACCTCGACATCGGCAACCGCCGGCTCGTCATCAACAGCCGCGTCCGCCCCCTGGACGAGCTCACCCTGCAGACGGCCCTGGCCTGGCTGGAGCACCGGTGACGGTGCTGGCCCGACACCGCCAACCCACACCTGCTGATCAACAGGCAGACCGCACTGGAGACCGGCCCCATCAGCGGCGTCTCGGTCTCCGCCGCGCTTCGCTGCCAGACCGCCACCCTCGAACGGCTCCGCGTTGACCGCCAGCTCGAAGAAGCCCTCGTTCACGGCCCCGACCCGCTCCACCTCGCTGAGGTCTTCGGCCTGGCCGAGAAGACCGCGATTCGCTACCCGGACTCGGCCAGGCGCCTCCTGGAATCCAGTGCCGAGTCGTTGAACGCTGTGACAGCATCGGTGGATGATCAACGCTGAGGACCTGGTCGACAGACGCCTGTTGAAAGTGACGACGTCCTGGCACCACTACCAGGAGACCGAGCCCTCCCTCCTCCACATGTGGTTGCACATGGACGGGCTCGGCCCCGTTCGGTTTCACACTCCGGGCGACGGGTTGTCCCTGGAGATCGATCAGCCTCACGGCCCCTACGACATGGACGAGTACGGCCACACCACGGTCGAGGACGACCTGCCCGACTTCCCCATGACCCGGTTCATCGGGCAGCGGATTCTCTCCGTTCGGAAGATCCGCTACCAGCGCGGCGACTACGACATCGCCGTCGGCATCACCGTCCAGTTTCCCGACGGCACGATCCGTATCCTCAACCTCGCAGACGAGATCGTCCTGGCCCATGGCCAGCACCTGGGTCCTGTTGAGAAGCATCTCCACGAGGTGACGACGCCCACGAGCCAGGACGTCTCGCCGTGAGTCGGCACGAACTCACGGGTCGATCCCGGCAGAGCACACCACCATTCGACCCGCGGGTTCCCACTGAAGAGCCTTCGGTTTCCCTGAACCCACGGAGCTCCTGGGGTCCAGCCAAGGTGAGCCAAAAAGCCGCCATGGGATGATCTTGGTGAGTCGGCAGTGCGGTCCCGGGGAGGAGTCTTCGGCAGGGTCGGGCTCGTCGTCCCGGCCGTCGTGATCGGCCCAGGTTCCGAAGGGTCCGGGTAGGCCGGGCTCGTCGGCGCCGGGCTGGAGGGCGCCGCTCTCGGTCCGGTGTTCGCCGGGGGTCACCGGTTGCCCGCTTCGAGTTGGGCGGGGATGCGGCTGACACGGAGTTCTTGCAGGTCGGGGATGTGGTTGTAGAGGGTGCCGGGGCTGACGCCGAGGATTGGCGATCGAGGTGATCGGGTGCTCGGGGTTGGGGAGCATGTCGTGGGCGGCCCGGATGATGTCCGCGTTGACGACAGTCGGCCGGCCGCCGACCTTGCCGCGGGCTCGGGCGGCGGCGAGGCCATCGCGGGTGCCGGAGACGATCAGCTCGCGGATGAACTCCGCGAGGGGCGGCGAAGACGTGGAACACCAGGCGGTCGCCAGGGATGGTGGTGTCGAGCCGTTCCTGCAGAGAGGTGAGGCCGATCTCGCGCTTGCGCAGTTCGCCGACCTTGGAGATCAGGTCCTGGAGGGAACGGCCGTACCGGTCGAGGGCGGGGACCACCAGGGTGTCGCCGGCGGCGAGGAACGCGTGGCACTCCTTCAGTTCGGCCGGGCGTCGTTCTTCCCCGACTTCTTGTCCGCGAAGATCCGGCGACAGCCGACCGCGTTGAGGGCGTCGAGCTGGCGGTCGAGCGTCTGTCTACCAGTGGACATCCGTGCGTATTTGACGCGGATCTCGGTACGGACGGCGGGCTCGGCGACCAGGAGTTCGAACTGGGCGTCTTCAAATGGCTTGCTCACATCCGGAATTCCTGCCAGGAGTCTTTGAAGGTCCTGGGGTGCTTCCGGCGGTCCGCCCGGCGATTTTCAGAAGACAATGGTTTGTTGAAGCCTGGCGGAAGGTCGGTGCCCTCGCCCGAACGCTTCAGCGGCGGCGGCGGTTGAGCACCCCGATGAGAGTGGCAAGGTCGGCGGCACCGGCCGGGTCATCCGCGTAGCGGGTGGTCTGGAGGGGGCCGACCTCAGGAAGGACGATGTCCTCCCGCGCCAGGACATAGACCAAGGTCAACAGTGCGGCGCGGGCATTGCCGTCGGCGAAGGGGTGGAAGAACGCCACGTCGAGGTAGGCGCGGGCCGCGCGGGCCGCCAGCGGGATGTCCGGGTCGGTCGTCTCGTCCAGGCAGGAATCGAAGTCGGCCTGCGTGTGACGGGTCAGACCGTAGCGCTCGCGGCCGGCCTTCGCATAGGCGTCGCTCACGCGGAACGGTGCCCCTGTTGCAGCGAGGACTTCGCGTTGCCAACGGGCCAGCAGGGCGAAGTTCAGCGGGGTCTGGCGTGCGGCGTCCTCCCGGGCCAGGGTGTGCGCGGCGAGCAGACGCTCAGCGCGAATCGGGTCGCGCCGACGCACCGGTCCCTCGCACCAGGACCTGAACCCGTCGCGGCCGGCCGGGACCCGTCGCAGAGCCGGTGAATGCCGCCAGTTGACCTCGCGGCGCACGCGCAGCCAGACCGAGAGGCTGTCAATAGCGGTCATGGAGCTTCTCCAGCGCTTCCCACTCGCGGTGGTCCCGGTACGGGGCGTGGCCGGTGAGGCCGACGGCGAGGTCCTCGCCTACCGACTCGATCAGACTCCGCTCCGGGTGGACCCAGCTCTTGAACCGGCCGCCGATCGCGCGCTCCACCGCTTGTGCGGCTTCGGCCCGGTCCATGCCGGTGCTGGTGAGGAACCAGCCCAGGACGATCGAGGTCTGGCCCCGCCAGGCGTTGTCCGCGCCCGAGTCCATGGTGTGGGTCACGAGCCGGACGCAGGCCCGTTCCAGGTGCCAGCTGCGGTCCTCGGGCGAGGCGTCCGGCGGCGGCGTCAGTTCGGCGAAGCGCTGGGCCGTCCGCTCCAGCCACTCCCGCCACTCCAGCAGCGCGGCTACGGCCCGGTCCGCGGTCTCGTCGGGGGTCGTCACCGAGCTCGGTCCGCCGGTCCAGTTGCCGATGGGCCCGCCGCTGTAGTGGTACCAGTTCCATCCCCAGGCCCAGGTGCCGTATCGCTCCCGGATGATCGCGTCCACCTGGCTCTCGCACCAGCGTTCTCCCTGCCACCAGCCGGCCATACCGGAGAGCACAGGTGGTACCCACTCGCGGACCAGCGAGCGGAGGTGCTCCTCCTCGTCCTCGTCCCAGGCGAACGAGTGGCGGGCAGGGTCGAACTCTTCCCAGTCCCGAATGCCCTCGTGGGTGATGGGGGGCACGCGGTTGTCGGGGAAGGGCAGGGTGTCACGGTTGTACGTCAGGGCTGGCCACTCTTCCTGTCCGATGTGATCGACCGATCAGTCTCGGCTCAATGCCCTGGGAACGCCAACGGTTTTCGGACCGCGTCGGCTTGTCCGTCATGCCGCTGCTGCCTTGTCGTCGCCGCCGAGCACGCTGAGGTCGACGTCCAGGCGGACGTCGTAGGCGTCGGGGGTGATGCCGAGTTCGTGGGTGGAGTACTCGCCGAACCGCTTGATGTGCTCGGTCAGGTACGGGAAGTCCAGGGCGAGGTCGAGTGGGTCGACCGGGCGCCCGTCGGCCTGCAGCTCGCGGACCACGTCGGCGATGTCCAGGGCGTTATGGAAGATCACCAGGTTGGCCAGCAGCGACGTGAACATCACGTCCTTCCACACCTTTCATCTTGGGATGTTCGGATCATCTGCAAGACCGGGACACCCACGGGATCTGGAGTCGATGACGTTGCGCCCGGCCTCGCCGAACAGGGCGTCGATGTGGTCGTACTGGGCGGTGCGTGAGGGGCGGAAGAACAGCAGGTCCTTCCAGTTGCGGATGCGGGGCATCAGGTCGATGCCGAGCAGGTCGGCGATGGCAAAGACCGGGTAGCTCTTTATGTGGATAGCTCGAGTTGCTCATTTTTTGGTTTGCTCCGTGGGTGGAGAACTTGCCCGGCAGCTCTCAGCCGGCCAGTACGGGGATTCGCACGGGTCAGGGTCCAGTCCGACAGCCCCGCTGGGTATGCGGCGGTCGCACCACCCGCAGACCAGGACAGCGCGGGCGCCTGCTGCCTCCAACCGCTTCGCGACCTTGTCTGCGGCTTCGAACCAGGCGTCCTCCACGACCACGACCGGGGCGGCCTCCAGCAAAAGCTTGCTGTGCCAGAGACTCAGGCCCGATATCGCTCGGACTGCCTGGATGACGTCCAACTTCGTAGTGCCGACCTCAGTCAGCAGCACGCTGAACTCCGGTTCCTCCACGACCACCCCTCGTCGACGCGAGACGAACGACTGGACGAGTAAACCGCGACTGACCAGCTGAAGCGCGAGGTTAAGAGGTCGCTTCCTTCGGTGCTTCGGAGTCGTTCGGCCGCTCGTGGAGAGTCTTGTTGAGCGCCTGGTCCCGGACGAGCTATGGGATGTGTTTCGGAGGGTGGTGCCGCCGACGGTCGTGCACCGGCCGCAGGGCGGGGGCCGACGGCGAGCCGGGGACCGGGAAGTACTCGCTGCGATCGTTTTCGTGGCGACCTCGGGCTGCACGTGGCGCCAGCTCCCGCCGATCTTCCGGGCCTGCTGGCAGACGGTCTACCGGCGCTGCGCGAAGTGGCGCCGGAACCGCGTCTGGGCTCGGCTCTACCGGGTCGTCCTGGACGAGCTCGGCGCCCAGGGAACGCTGGACTCGTCGCGATGCGCCATCGACTCGGAGAGCATCCGCGCCCTCAAAGGGGGCCTCTGACCGGACCGAATCCGACCGGCCGCGGCAAGAACGGATCGAAGATCCACCTGATCTGCGACCGCAACGGCCTGCCGATCTCGCTCGCCATCTCCGGAGCCAGCCTCCACGACAGCCAAGCCCTCGAACCGCTCGTGCGCGGCGTCCCGCCCATCCGTTCTCGGCGCGGACCGCGCCGACACCGGCCCGCCAAGCTCCGCGGCGACAAGGGCTACGACTACGCCCACCTGCGGCAACGGCCGCGCGGACGCGGCATCGTCCAGCGCATCGCCCGCCGCGGCGTCGAGTCTTCCCACCGACTGGGCCGCCACCGCTGGGTCGTCGAACGCACCATGGCCTGGCTATCCGGATGCCGCCGCCTGCACCGCCGCTACGAGCGCAAGGCCGAGCACTTCCTCGCCTTCGCCGGCATCGCGGCGATGTTCATCTGCTTCCGCCGCCTGCTGGTCTGATCGGTGTTCACCAGGCCATAGCGCTGGCTCGGATTTTCGGCAGGGCCCACGGTTCCAGTGCGCCGCTGACCAGGTCGGTCAGGAACTGAACGGCGCCACCGGTGTAGTGCCACCACGCGGAGCTCCGAGAGGCGACGGTGACCGTCCAGTCCTGGGGCCCTGCCGGGCTGGTGGTCCACAGGAAGAAGTCCCCCTGATTCGATCCAGCCCATGGGAGCAAACCGCCCGGGGCGGGATAGATGTGGAGCGGCACAGCCAGGTCGGCTTCCTCGCACCACTCCTCGATGGTCTCCAGCGTCTCGCGTGTCCCCTGCACCCACGCGTGCTCACCACCCGGATCCGGACCACCGACGCCAAGGAAGTCGCCGAGTACGAAAGGCGGGTAGAGCTCGCACAGGAGCCTGAAGTCGGCTGGCAAGGGCAAGCCCAGACCGGCTTCCACGACCTGCCAGCTGATGCTGCTGGGCTTCGGACGGCGCAAGGCGGCCAGACTCGGTACCACGCGTTCAAGCTCCCCGACCAGCTCTACGGGGTCGGTCATACGCCGGACCGGTGCCTGGGTACCAGCAAAATCGTCCATGCGATCAGACTGTCAGAGCGACGTCCCACCATCCGGAGCGGCCCCACCTGAAGCCAAAGGAAACGCCCAGTTACTGGGCGTTTCGTCCCTGACTCCTGAGGTCAGGTTCCGCGCCAGGTCGGGGTGGTCTCGCCGGTGAGTCGTCGGGTCATGAGGTTGATCATCGCGACGTGGACCATGGCTTCGGAGCGGGTGGGAAGGGCTTCGTAGTCGCGGGCGAGGCGGCGGTGGTTCATGAGCCAGCCGAAGGTCCGCTCGACGACCCAGCGGCGGGGTTGGACGACGAACCCTTTGGTGGCGGGGTCGCGGCGGACGATTTCGACGTCGATGCCGAGCGTGGCGCCGTGCTCGACGACGGCGTTCTTGTAGCCCATGTCGGCCCAGGCCTTGCCGACGGTCGGGTGGTCGGCTGCGAGCGCGGTCAGCAGCTGCCGGCCGGCGGTGCCGTCCTGCACGCTCGCGGCGGTGACCAGCACTACCAGCAGCAGGCCGATCGTGTCGGTGACGATGTTCCGCTTCCTGCCCACGATCTTCTTCCCGACGTCGGGGCCCTGCGTGGCGGCGGGAACATTCGTGGAGGTCTTCACGCTCTGGGAGTCGATGATGCACGCCGTCGGCTCCGAGGCACGCCCCTCGCGGGCGCGGACAAGTCGGCGCAGGAGGCCGTTGAGCTGCTCGAACACGCCCTCCTTCTGCCACCGGGCGAAGTAGGCGTAGACGGTTTCCCAGGGCGGGTAGTCGTGGGGGAGGTAGCGCCAGGGGATACCGGTCCGGTCGACGTACAGGATCGCGTCCAGGAGATCCCGCAGGTCGTGCTCGGGAGGCCGGCCGAATGCGAGGGCTCGCTCGGTCCGGGCCTGGCGCCAGGCGCTCAGGGTCGGCTCGATCAGCGCCCAGCGGGCATCGGACAGGTCGCTCGGATACGGTCGACGATCCGTCATGATGACGGCATACCGCGGGATCGCCGCTCTGCCCAGCGCGCGCGGCTCTCGAGAGACAAACAGGAACAGGCCCGGCTTCCAGGGATGAGACAGGAGGAAGTGCACAGTTCCGGCGGACATGCGCGCAACAGCAGCACTCCTGTCACGAGAGCCCCAAGCGCCACCGAATGCCGGCAGCCCAGGCGGACCGAAAACCAGGATCAATCCACCTGTTCGCGGCTGAAACGCCCAGTGAGAGGTCGTTTTCATCTTTTTGGCCCGGATACAGGGCGATTCTCGAAGTGCGCGGGCATGGTGCGGAAGTGACTGTAGATGCGGCTGAGGTCTGCGGGTCGGACGGGGGTGCAGGTGGGGCGGGGTGCGGTTTGTACCTGTCTCATCCCAGGATGTCCGGTCTTCGCGGCTGTCTGCTTCCCGGCGCCGGT
>NZ_JBITCO010000042.1:0-40109 GCF_044453265.1 Kitasatospora sp. NPDC051705
GCACCCCCATCACCTGGCCCACCACCACCCACCCCCGACCCCTCACCCTCCCCCACTACCCCTTCCAACGCCGCCGCTACTGGATCAACACCACCCCCACCAACACCACCGACTCCACCACCCTCGGTCTCGACCCCGCCGAGCACCCGTTCCTCGGCGCGGCGACCACCCTGGCGAGCGGCGACGGCATGCTGCTGACCGGCCGGCTGTCGCTGGAGTCCCACCCCTGGCTGGCGGACCACGCCGTTTCCGGGACCGTGCTGCTCCCGGGCACGGCACTGCTCGAACTCGCCCTGCACGCAGGCCGGCGGGCCGGCTGCGAGCGACTGGCCGACCTCACCCTGGAAGCACCCCTGGCCCTTCCCGCCCAGGGCAGCGTGCGCCTCCAGCTGGTCGTGGGCCGCCCCGACGGCACCGGCCGGCTCCCGCTGAGCATCCACTCCCGGGCTGCCAGCGAAGCGGCCGACTCGCCCTGGACCAGGCACGCCACCGGTCTCCTGGAAACGGACGCCGGCCCCTCCGCCCCGGTGGCCGAGCCGGCCTGGCCGCCAGCCGGAGCCGAGCCGGTAGCGATCGACGGACTCTACGAGCAACTCGCCGGAACCGGTTACGAGTACGGCCCGCTCTTCCAGGGCGTTCAGGCGCTCTGGAAGAGCGGCGACCAGGTGTTCGCCGAGGTCGCCCTGCCCGAGGAGGCGTACGACACCGCCGCCCGCTTCGGCCTGCACCCGGCGCTGTCCGACGCCGCCCTGCACCCGGCCGTCTCCGGCCCGCTGCGGGCCACCGAGCCCGGGGACAGCGAGCAGCTTCGGCTGCCATTCGCCTGGTCCGGTGTGACCCTAGGCGCGGTCGGCGCCACCACCCTGCGGGTCCGGCTGACCCGGGTGGGCGGGGACGCCTTCTCGCTCGTCGCCACGGACCCGGACGGGCAGCTGGTGCTGACGGCCGACTCGCTGGCGTTCCGTCCGGTCCCGGCGGCACAGCTCGCCGGAACCGGCCGTCCGCGCCCGGACTCCCTCTACCGGGTCGACTGGGCACCGCTCGCCACCGCGCCAGCCGCCGCACCCCGACTCGCCGTCGTGGGCGCCGACCCGGCAGGCCTCACGGCCTCACTGTCCGCCGAGCGCTACCCAGACCTCGCCGCGCTGCGCGCGGCGGTCGACGCCGGCAGCCCCGTCCCGGAGACCGTCGTCACCTGCTGGACCGCCCCCGCCGAGGACCCGGTGGACCTCGCTGCCGGAGCCCTCGCGACCGCCCGCCGCTCACTGGAACTGCTTCAAGACTGGCTCGCCGACGACCGATTCGGCGCAGCCCGCCTGGCCCTGCTCACCCGCCGGGCCGTGTCCAACGGGGCGCAGGACGGCCCCCAGGACGCCACCGACTTGCTGCACGCCCCTGTCTGGGGCCTCGCCAGGTCGGCCCAGACCGAGCACCCGGGACGCGTCGTCCTGCTCGACACGGACGACGACGAGCAGTCCCGCGCCATCCTCCCGTCCGCGCTGTCGTGGGCCGACGGCGAGCCGCAGCTCCGCGTGCGCCACGGCGAGTGCTCCGCGCCCCAGCTGGTCCGGGTGCCGCAGGGCGACGTGGACGCCGCACTCGACTCCCCCGTCGGGCTGGACCCGGAGGGCACCGTCCTGGTCACCGGAGCCACCGGGGCACTCGGCCGCGTGGTCGCCCGTCACCTGAGCGACCGGCACGGCGTGCGCCACCTGCTCCTGGCGGGTCGGCGCGGCCTCGCGGCGGACGGACTCGCCGATCTGGCCGAGGAGTTGGGCGAGCGCGGCGTGCGGGTCACCGTGGCGGCCTGCGATGTCGCAGACCGCGGACAGCTGGCCGAGTTGCTGGGCTCCGTCCCGGCCGCCCACCCGCTGACCGCGGTGGTGCATGCCGCGGGTGTGCTCGACGACACACCGGTGGATTCGCTGACCGAGGCCCAGCTGGAGCGGGTGCTGCGCCCCAAGGTGGACGCGGCCGTCAACCTGCACGAGCTGACCCGCTCCCTGGACCTGTCCGCCTTCGTGCTCTTCTCGTCGGTGGCGGGCGTGCTGGGCAACCCCGGCCAGGCCAACTACGCGGCGGCCAACGTCTTCCTGGACGCCCTCGCACGGCACCGGTCGGATCTGGGCCTGCCCGCGGTGTCCCTCGCATGGGGGCTGTGGGGCGAGGCCAGCGGGATGACCGGCCACCTCTCGGAGACCGACCTGCGGCGGCTCTCCCGCGCCGGGCTGACCCCGCTGTCCACGGCGGAGGGCCTGCGGCTACTGGACGTGTCGCTGGGCCTGCCGGCGGCGGCCCTGGTGCCGGCCCGGATCGACGTCGCGGCGCTCGCCGGCCGCGCGGCGTCCGGACCCGTTCCCCCGCTCCTGCGAGGCCTGGTCCGAACCCCGACCCGGCGCGCCGCCCGCGCGGTGGACGGCCCCGGCGACGGCCTGGCCCAGCGGCTGGCCCGCGTTCCCGCGGCCGAGCAGGAGGAGATCCTGCGCGAGCTGGTGCGCGCGCACGTCGCCTCGGTGCTGGGCTACGGTGACGGCCAACCGGTCGACCGCTCACGGGCGTTCAAGGACCTCGGCTTCGACTCCCTCACCTCGGTCGAGCTGCGCAACCGGCTCAACGAGGCCACGGGGCTGCGGCTGCCGGCCACCACGCTGTTCAACCACCCCACCCCGGACGCCCTGGTGCAGCGGCTGCGCACCGAGTTCACCGCCGACCCCGCGACGCCGGAACCGGCAGCCGCCCAGGCGACGTCGGCCGAGGCCGACGAGCCGATCGCGATCGTCGGGATGAGCTGCCGGTTCCCCGGTGGCGCCCACTCGCCCGAGGCCCTCTGGCAGCTGGTGGCGTCCGGCACGGACGCGGTCGGCCCGCTGCCCACCGGGCGCGGCTGGGACCTTGGCGCCCTGTACCACCCCGACCCCGAGCACCCGGGCACGTTCTACGCCACGGCGGCCGGGCTCCTGGAGGACGAGGTCGCGACCGGGTTCGACGCGGAGTTCTTCGGCATCTCCCCGCGCGAGGCGCTGGCCATGGACCCGCAGCAGCGGCTGCTGCTGGAGACCGCCTGGGAGGCGGTCGAGCGTGCCGGGATCGACCCGCGGTCCCTGAAGGGTTCCCGGACCGGCGTCTTCGTCGGCGCCATGGCGTCCGACTACGCCACGGCCGCCGCACCGGAGGAGCAGGGGGTCGAGGGCTACCTGCTGACCGGCACCAGCGGCAGCGTCCTGTCCGGCCGGCTGGCCTACACCTTCGGTTTCGAGGGGTCGGCCGTCACCATCGACACGGCCTGCTCGTCCTCGCTGGTCGCCCTGCACACGGCCGCGCAGTCGCTGCGCCGTGCCGAGTGCTCGATGGCCCTGGTGGCCGGCGTCACAGTGATGGCCACGCCGCGCACCTTCGTGGAGTTCAGCCGCCAGCGCGGTCTCGCACCGGACGGCCGGTGCAAGTCCTTCGCCGAGGCGGCGGACGGCACAGGCTGGGCCGAGGGCGCCGGCGTCCTGCTGGTGGAGCGGCTCTCCGAGGCCCGCCGCCACGGCCATCCGGTGCTCGCGGTACTGCGCGGCAGCGCCGTCAACCAGGACGGCGCCAGCAACGGACTCACCGCGCCCAGCGGCCCCTCCCAGCAGCAGGTCATCCTGGCGGCGCTGCGCGACGCGCGGCTGTCCGGGGCCGAGGTCGACGCGGTCGAGGCCCACGGCACCGGCACCAACCTCGGCGACCCGATCGAGGCCCAGGCGATCCTGGCCACCTACGGCCGGGAGCACGACGAGCAACAGCCGCTGTGGCTCGGCTCGTTGAAGTCGAACATCGGACACGCCCAGGCGGCGGCCGGGATCGGCGGGGTCATCAAGATGGTGATGGCCATGCGTCACGGCGTCCTGCCCAGGACCCTGCACGTCGACCGGCCCAGTACGCACGTGGACTGGAGTGCCGGCGCGGTCCGGCTCCTGACGGAGCAGCGGGACTGGCCCGACACCCAGCGCCCGCGCCGGGCGGGGGTCTCCTCCTTCGGCCTCAGCGGCACCAACGCCCACGTCGTCCTGGAGTACGACCCGCAGTCCGAGGCGGACACGCCGGACACCCGCGGGCAGCAGGCTCCGGGCGCGACGACCGTGGTGCCCTGGGTGCTCTCCTCGCGGACCGCGGACGGCCTGCGGGCGCAGGCCGAGCGGATGCGGTCGTTCGCCGAACAGCAGCCCGACCTGGATCCGACCGAGGTGGCCCGGGCACTGGTCTCCTCCCGAACCCTGTTCGAGCACCGCGCGGTGGTCACCGGCGCGGACCGCGAGGAGCTGCTGCGCGGCCTCACCGCGCTCACCCAGGGGGAGCAGCTGCTGGGCGCGGCCGACGCGGCCGTGCCCCCGGCCGGCCGGGTCGCCTTCCTGTTCACCGGTCAGGGCTCCCAGTCCGTGGGCATGGCCCGCGAGCTGTACCAGGAGTACGAGGTCTTCGCCCGCGCGCTGGACGAGGTCTGCGCGGCGCTCGGCCCGGAACTGACCGGCCCGCTCGCGGAGCTGCTGCTCGCCGAGCCGGCCCCCGCGCTCGACGAGCGGCTGGACCGGACCGGGTTCACCCAGCCCGCGCTGTTCGCCTTCCAGGTCGCGTTGTCCCGGCTGCTGGCGTCCTGGGGTCTGCGTCCCGACGCCGTCGCCGGGCACTCGGTGGGCGAGCTGGCCGCTGCCCACGTGGCCGGGGTGCTGTCCCTGGCGGACGCCGCCGCGCTGGTGTCGGCCCGGGCCGCCGCCATGGAGGAACTGCCCACGGGCGGTGCGATGGTGGCACTCCAGATGTCGGAGGCCGAGGTCCTTCCGCTGATCGAGGGGCGGGCCGCGGCGGTCTCGATCGCGGCGGTCAACGGCCCGTCCTCGGTGGTGCTGGCCGGTGACGAGGACGAGGTCCTGGCGGTGTCCGAGCTTGTGCGCGGGCAGGGCCGCCAGACCCGCCGGCTGCGGGTCAGCCATGCCTTCCACTCGCCCCACATGGAGCCCGCGCTGGATGCCCTGCGCTCGGCGGCGGCCGAGCTGGACCACGCTCCGGCGGAGGTCACGTTCGTCTCCGCGCTGACCGGTCGCCGGCTCGGCGCCACCGGGGCGGGCGACGGCGAGCCACTCGTCCTCGGCCCGGAGTACTGGGCGCGGCACGCCCGCGAGGCGGTCCGCTTCCAGGACTGCGTGCACGAGCTCGCCGACCTGGGCACGACCCTCTTCGTCGAGGTGGGCCCGGACGGCATCCTCACCGCGATGGCCCAGGAGGCCCTGGCCGGTCGGCCGGTCGAGGCCGGCTTCGTGGCGACGCAGCGCGCCGGTCGCCCGCGCGCCCACACCCTGGTGGAGGCGGTCGGCCGGGCGCAGGCCCTCGGTGCGGCGGTGTCCTGGACGGGTCTGCTGGGCGAACGGGCCGCCTTCCGCACCGCCGCCGAGCTGCCGACCTACGCCTTCCGGCACCGGCAGTACTGGCTCTCCCCGACCGGTGCGGTCGGTGCCGGAGTCGAGGCGGCCGGCCTGGTGCGGGCCGACCACCCGATGCTCGGTGCGGCGGTACCGCTCGCAGCCTCGACGGGGACGGTCTTCACCGGGCGGCTGTCCCCAACGACGCACCCGTGGCTCACCGACCACACCCTCCTCGGCGCGGTCGTGGTACCGGGCACGGCCCTGCTCGAACTCGCCCGGTACGCGGGCGCCGAGACGGGCTGCGCACGGGTGGCTGAGCTGGTGTTGGAGGAGCCCCTGGTCCTTCCCGACTCCGGTGCGCTCCTGCTGCAACTGGTGGTCGGGGACCCGGAGGAGGGCTCCGCGGACCGGCCGGTGCACGTGTACGCCCGTCCCGAGGACGCCGAGCCCGCCGACCACCCGGTCTGGACCCGGCACGCCAGCGGCGTCCTCCGTCCGGAGGACGCCGAGAACACCGACGGCACCGGCCTCGAGGTCTGGCCGCCGGCCGACGCGCGGCCCGTCCCCTCGGACGGACTGTACGAGCGGCTGGCCGACGCCGGATTCAGCTACGGGCCGTCCTTCCGCGGCCTGCGGGCCGCCTGGCGCCGGGGGGACGAGAGCTTCGTGGAGATCGCCGCCGCCGAGCCGTCGGCCGACCACGAGCACTTCGGCATCCGGCCGGCCGCGCTCGACGCGGCGCTGAACGCCCTCAAGCTCGGTGTGCTGACCGGCCAGGACGACGACCGGCTGCCGTTCGCGTTCTCCGGCGTCACGCTGCACGCGGCCGAGTCCGGCCCCCTGCGGGTGCGGCTGACACCGCGCGGCATCGACGGTTACCGGCTCCAGGCGGCTGACCAGGCCGGCCGGCCGGTGCTCTCGATCGACGAGGTGACGCTGCGCCGGCTGCCCGCCGGTGCCCTGGAGCGCTCCCGGATCGGCTCCCGGTCGCTCTACCGGCTGGACTGGGTGCCCGTCCCGAGCGCACCGCTCCCGGACCGCGACGGGTCCCGTTGGGCGGTCGTCGGCACGGCCGGGGCCGCGCTGGTGCCGAACGCCGGCACATACCCTGACCTGGCTGCGCTGCTGGCCGCCCTGGACGGCGGGGCACGGCTGCCGGAGGCGGTCGTGCTGGAGGCACCGGCCTCGCCGCCGGCCACCGGTGCGGACCCGGCCGAGGTCGAGCGGGCCGTGCTCGGCGTCCTGCGCACGGTGCAGGACTGGCTGGCCGATGACCGGCTCGTCGACACCCGGGTCGTGGTGGCGACCCGCGGTGCGGTCGGCGTCCAGGCCACCGACAGTGTGCCGGACCTGGCCGGCGCGGCGGTGTGGGGCCTGCTGCGCGCTGCTCAGGCGGAGCACCCGGGCCGGTTCCTCCTGATCGACCTGGCGGAACCGGCGGCCCCGGCCGAGCCGGGAGCGCTCCTGCTGCCCTCCGACGACGAGCCTCAACTCGCCCTACGGGACGGCATGTTGTACGCACCGAGGCTGGCCAGGGCGAACCTCGCCGCGCGGGACGTGGGTGTCGAGGGCGGCTTCGCCGCCGACGGCACCGTCCTGCTGAGCGGCGCCACCGGGGCGCTCGGCGGCCTGCTCGCCCGGCACCTGGTGAGCGCGCACGGCGTCCGGCGGCTGCTGCTGGTGAGCCGCCGCGGCCCAGCGGCCGAGGGCGCGGCGCAGCTGCTGTCCGACCTCGCCGAGCTGGGCGCCGACGCGGAGCTGGTGGCCTGCGACTTGTCCGACCGGAGCGCGGTCGACGGCCTGCTGGCCACCGTGCCGACCGGGCATCCGCTGACCGCGGTCGTGCACGCCGCAGGTGTGCTGGACGACGGCGTCATCCAGTCGCTGACCGAGCGGCAGGTCACCGAAGTCCTGCGGGCCAAGGTCGACGCCGCCGTCCACCTGCACGACGCCACGAAGGACCTGGGGCTCCGGACGTTCGTCCTGTTCTCCTCGGCCGCCGGCACGCTCGGCACGGCCGGACAGGGCAACTACGCGGCCGCCAACGCCTTCCTGGACGCGTTCGCCCGGCACCGTGCGGCGCAGGGGCTCCCCGCCACCTCGCTGGCCTGGGGCCTGTGGGCGCAGCACGGCGGCATGGCGGGCACCCTCGGCGACGCCGACCTGCGGCGCCTGGCCCGGGCGGGTGTGGCCGCGCTGTCCGACCGCGAGGCGCTGGAGCTCTTCGACGCGGCCTGCGCCGGCCCGGACCCCCTGCTGCTGCCGGTCCGGCTGGACCTGCCGGCCCTGCGGGCGCAGGGCGCCGACGCTCCGGCGATCATGCGCGGCCTCCTGCCGCGGCCGACTCGCCGGGCGGAGCGGGCCGACGGCCCGGCCGAGGCGCCGCTGACCGACCGGCTGGCGGACCTGTCGGAACAGGAGTCGGAGGCGGTGCTGCTCGACCTCGTACGGGCCCAGGCCGCCGCCGTGCTCGGGTTCCCGGACCCGAGGGCGGTCGGTGCGGAGCGCGGCTTCCTCGATCTCGGCTTCGACTCGCTGACCGCCGTGGAGTTCCGCAACCGGCTGACCCGGCTCACCGGCCTGCCGCTGCCGCCCACCGTGCTGTTCGACTTCCCCGAGCCGGTGCTGCTCGCCAAGCACCTGCGGGAGCTGCTGGCGGAGCAGGTCCGGGCGGTGCGGGGCGCGGACCCGGCGCCGGACTCCCTCGACGCCCTGGACCTGGACCGCCTGGAGGACTGGATCCTCCTGCGGCTGCAGGACGGCCCGGGCGAGGACGGCGTGGCCCGGCGGCTGCGCGACCTGCTGGACCGGGCGAACGCCGCCGACCGCCGCGCCAACGGCACAGACCTGGCCGAGCGGCTCGACGAATCGACCGACGACGAGATCTTCAACCTGATCGACAACGACCTCGGAGTGTCCTGATGAGCCTTTCGACACCTGCGTCGGACCAGCCGTCCGGACCTGGAGCAACCCCTTTGAGGAGTGGGACACCGGTGGGGAACGAGGTGAAGCTTCGCGGCTACCTCAAGCGGGTCACGGCCGACCTCCAGCGGACCCGGCAGCGGCTGGAGGAGGCGGAGGAGGCCGAGCGCGAGCCGATCGCCATCGTCTCGATGGCCTGCCGGTACCCGGGCGGGGTCGCCTCGCCGGAAGACCTGTGGGAGCTGGTCAGCGGCGGAAGCGACGCGATCTCGGGCTTCCCCGTCAACCGCGGCTGGGACACCGACGCGCTGCACGACCCCGACCCCGAGACCGTGGGGACGACGTACACCCGGTCGGGCGGCTTCCTGCATGACGCCGACCTGTTCGACGCCGAGCTCTTCGGCCTCAACCCGCGTGAGGCGACGGCGACGGACCCGCAGCAGCGGCTGCTGCTGGAGATCGGCTGGGAGGCCCTGGAGCGGGCCGGCATCGGCGTCCGGTCGGTCAAGGGCAGCGACACCGGGGTCTTCGTCGGCGTGATGTACAACGACTACGGCTCCCGGCTCCACACCGTTCCGGCGGACTTCGAGGGCTACGTCGGCGCCGGAAGCGCGCCGAGCATCGCCTCCGGCCGGATCGCGTACAGCTTCGGCCTCCAGGGCCCGGCCGTCACGGTGGACACCGCCTGCTCGTCATCGTTGGTGTCCGTGCACCTGGCTGCCCAGGCCTTGCGCCGGCGCGAGTGCTCGCTCGCGCTGGCCGGCGGTGTCACGGTGATGTCGTCGCCGGCAACGTTCGTGGAGTTCAGTCGGCAGCGCGGACTGGCCCCGGACGGCCGGTGCAAGGCCTTCTCCGCCGACGCCGACGGCACCGGCTGGGGCGAGGGCGCGGGCCTCCTGGTCCTGGAGCGGCTGTCCGACGCGCTGCGCAACGCTCACCCGGTCCTGGCCGTGATCCCCGGCTCGGCGGTCAACCAGGACGGCGCGAGCAGCCGGCTGACGGCGCCCAACGGGCCGGCGCAGCAGCGGGTGATCCGGCAGGCCCTGGCCTCGGCCCGGCTGGGCACCGCGGCGATCGACGCGGTGGAGGCCCATGGCACAGGCACCACGCTGGGCGATCCGATCGAGGTGCAGGCGCTGCAGGCGGTGTACGGCGCCGACCGGGACGGCGACCGCCCGCTGTGGCTCGGGTCGGTCAAGTCCAACCTCGGCCACACCCAGGCCGCCGCCGGCGTCGCCGGAATCATCAAGATGGTCATGGCGCTGCGCCACCAGACCCTGCCCCGCACGCTGCACGCGGAGCAACCGCTGCCGAACGTGGACTGGGCCGGCGGCGGCGTGGCGCTGTTGAACGAGAACCGCCCGTGGCAGCCCACCGACGGTCCGCGCCGGGCGGCCGTCTCGTCGTTCGGCATCAGCGGCACCAACGCGCACGTGATCGTTGAGGAGCACCTGGCCGAGACGACTTCGGTCAGCGCCGAGGCGGGTCCCGAGCGGATCGTGCCGCTTGCGTTGTCGGCCCGCACCGAGGAGGCGCTGCGTGGCCAGGCCGAGCGGCTCGGCCCGCTGTTGGAGACCGGAGCCCGGCTGGCCGACGTCGGCCTCTCGCTCGCCACCACCCGTTCGGCCTTCGAGCAGCGGGCGGTCGTCGTGGGCACGGACGCGCGGGAGCTGACGGAGGCCCTGGGCGCGCTGGTCCGGGGCGAGGAGGCGGCCGGACTCGTGCGCGGCACGGTCGCGACCACCGGCCGCACGGTCTTCGTCTTCCCCGGCCAGGGCTCCCAGTGGATCGGCATGGCGGCCGACCTCCTGGACGCCTCCGAGGTCTTCGCCGCGTCCGTGCGGCGCTGCGCCGAGGCGCTGCGCCCGTACACCGGCTGGGACCTGGAAGCGGTGTTGCGCGGCGGTGAGGGCGCGCCCTCGCTGAAAGCCGTGGACGTCGTCCAGCCTGCGCTGTTCGCGGTAATGGTCTCCCTCGCCGAGCTGTGGACCGCACACGGTGTGCGGCCCGCCGCCGTGATCGGCCACAGCCAGGGGGAGATCGCGGCGGCCTGCGTGGCCGGCGCGCTGACGCTCGACGACGCCGCCAGGGTGGTCGCCCTGCGGGCGCAGGCGCTGGCCGCGCTCTCGGGCACCGGCGGGATGGCCTCGATCGCCGCTGCGGCGGCCGAGGTGACGCCGCGTCTGGCCGAGTGGGCGGACCGGATCTCGGTCGCGGCGGTCAACGGCCCCCGCTCGACGGTCGTCTCCGGCGACCGCTCGGCGCTGGAGGAGCTGTGCGCGGCCTGCGAGAAGGACGGTGTCCGGGCGCGGATGATCCCGGTCGACTACGCCTCCCACTCGGACCACGTGGACGGCATCCGGGAGCAGATCGCCGAGGCGCTCGCCGGAGTGGCGCCGAAGCCGGCGCAGACGGTCTTCTGCTCCACCGTCACCGGGGCGCCGCTCGACGGTACGGCGCTCGACGCGGAGTACTGGTTCCGCAACCTGCGGCTGCCGGTCCGGCTGGAGGAGGCCGTCGGCACCCTGCTGGAGCAGGGGTACGACGCCTTCGTCGAGGTGAGCCCCCACCCGGTACTGACCGTCGGGCTGGAGGAGACCATCGAGGCCCGCGGCGCCGAGGCGGTGGTCTGCGAGACGCTCCGGCGCGAGGAGGGCGGGCCGCACCGGTTCCTGCTGTCCCTGGCCCGGGCGTTCGTCGGCGGCATCCCGGTGGACTGGTCCGCCGCCTTCGAGGGCACCGGAGCGCGCCGCATCGACCTGCCTACCTACGCGTTCCAGGGCCGCCGCTACTGGCTGGACCCGGCCGAGGCGCCGGCCGGCGCTGGCCGGCTGGGCCTGGCGGAGGCCGGACACCCGCTGCTGGGCGCGGCGATCCGGCCCGCGGCCGACGGCGAGGTGCTGCTCACCGGGTCGGTCGGGCTCGGCTCCCAGCCGTGGCTGGCCGACCACACCGTCTCCGGGGCAACCCTGGTGCCGGGCGCGTACTTCGTCGAACTCGCGCTCCACGCCGCCGGGGTGGCGGGCTGCGACCGGGTGGTGGAGCTCACCCTGGAGGCCCCGCTGGTGCTGCAGGACGAGGGGAGTGCCCGGCTCCAGGTCGTGGTGGGACTGGCGGACGGGTCCGGCGAACATACCGTAGAGATCTTCTCGGCGCCCGCCAGCCAAGGCGGCGATCCGTCCTGGACCCGGCACGCCGCCGGGCTGCTGGGACGCGGCGCGCCGGAGGAGGACGCCGGCTTCGCCGCGTGGCCGCCATCCGGAGCCACCGCCCTGGACGTCAGCGGCCACTACGAAGCGCTGGCCGAGCGCGGCTACCGGTACGGCCCGGCCTTCCAGGGGCTGCGGGCTGCCTGGCGGCGCGGTGACGAACTGTTCGCCGAGGTCTGCCTCCCCGAGGACCAGCGGGCCGGGGCCACCGGCTTCGGGCTCCACCCTGCGCTACTGGACGCGGCGCTCCACGTCATCGGCCTGGCCCTGCCCGACGGGAGCGGGACGCTGTTGCCGTTCTCCTGGGCCGGGGTGTCCCTGCGGGCGACCGGCGCCACGGCGCTGCGGGTCCGCATCGCCGGGGACGGGTCCGGCGCGTACGGGATCACGCTCGCCGACCCCACCGGAGTGGTGGGGTCCGTCGAGGCGCTCAGCCTGCGCGCGCTGGACCCCCAGGCGCTGACCCGCGATCCTGCGCTCGAGCACCTGTTCCGGATCGACTGGAGCACCCTGCCGGTGACCGTCGACGGATCGCACGCACCGCAGTGGGCCGTGCTGGGCACAGACCAGTCCGACACGGTGGAGGCGCTCGCTTCGGCGGGCGCCCGGGTCGCGGTCCACGCCGACCTCGCCGCGCTGATCGCGGAGGTCGAGGCGGGTGCCCCGGCTCCGGACGCCGTCTGGGCGGACGTCACCGGTGGTCCGGCGGCCGGCCCGCGTCAGGCCGCCGCCCGCGAGGCGGTGGAGCGGGCGCTGGAGCTGGCCCAGCTCTGGGCCGCGAGCGAGCACTTCCCACAGTCCCGACTGGTCTTCCTGACCCACAGCGCGGTCTCCACCGAGACCGGCGGACAGCGGCCGGACCCGGTCCAGGCGGCCGTCTGGGGCCTGATCCGCTCCGCACAGTCCGAGCGTCCGGACCGGTTCGTCCTCCTGGACACCGACGGCCGGGGCGCCTCGCACCTCGCTTCGCCGGCCGCGCTCGCCACCGGCGAGCCCCAACTCGCCCTGCGCGAGGGCACGGTGCTGTGCCCCCGGCTGGTCCGGGCGGACGGGCGGCGAGGCACGGCGCTGCGGGCGCCGGGCGGTTCGTCGTCGTGGCGGCTCGACTTCGCCGGACGGCGCACGCTGGAGCAGATCGCGCTCGTGTCGTGCCCGGAGGCGAACGCCCCGTTGCAGCCCGGGCAGATCCGGGTCGCCATGCGCGCCGCGGGCGTCAACTTCCGCGACGTGCTGATGACGCTCGGCATGGTGCCGCCCGCCGCAGGGCTGCCCGGCGGCGAGGGGGCCGGCCTGGTGCTGGAGGTCGGCGAGGGCGTGGCCGGGCTCACGCCCGGCGACCGGGTGATGGGCCTGTTCTCGGGTGGCATCGGTCCGGTCACGGTGGCCGACTCCAGGCTGGTCACCAGGATTCCCGCGAGTCTGTCGTACGCTCAGGCCGCCGCCGTACCGGTGGCGTTCCTGACCGCCTACTACGGTCTGGCTGACCTGGCGCGGATCCAGCCAGGAGAGTCCCTGCTGGTGCACGCCGCCGCCGGGGCGGTGGGGATCGCGGCGGTGCAACTCGCCCGGCACTGGGACGTGGAGCTGTTCGGCACCGCGAGCCCGCCGAAGTGGGACACCGTGCACTCCTGGGGCGTGCGCCGCGAGCACATCGCGTCCTCGCGCACGCTGGAGTTCGAGTCCCACGTGCGCACCGTGACCGGTGGTCGCGGCGTGGACGTGGTGCTCAACTCCCTGGCCCGCGAGTACGTCGACGCCTCGCTGCGGCTGCTGCGGCCGGGCGGCCGGTTCATCGAGATGGGCAAGACCGACATCCGCGACGCCGACCGGACCGCCGCCGACCACCCGGGCGTCGGCTACCGCGCCTTCGACCTGGGCGAGGCCGGGCCGGAACGGATCAAGGAGATGCTCGACGAGATCGCCGCCCTCTACGAGCGCGGCGTGCTCGCCCCCCTGCCGGTGGCTGCCTGGGACGTCCGGCACGCACCCGACGCCTTCCGCTACCTCAGCCAGGCCCGCAACGTCGGCAAGGTCGTACTGACCCTGCCGGCCGAGCCCCGCTCCGAGGGGACGGTCCTGGTGACCGGCGCCCTCGGCACGCTGGGCTCCCTGGTGGCACGGCGGCTGGTGACGCACCACGGGGTGCGCCGCCTGGTCCTGCTCGGCCGACGCGGCCTCGACACTCCGGGGGCCCGTGAACTAGTGGCCGAGCTGGCCCGCTCGGGGGCCGAGGCGGTGGTCGCCGAGTGCGACGCGGCCGACCGGGACTCACTCGCCCGGGTCCTGGACGCGATTCCCCCGGCGCACCCGCTCTCCGCCGTGGTGCACGCGGCCGGTGTACTCGACGACGGCGTCCTCACCGCGCTGACCCCGGAACGGGTCGACCGGGTGTTCCGGCCGAAGGTGGACGCGGCCGTGCACCTCCACGAGCTCACCCGCGACCTGGACCTGGACGCCTTCATCACGTTCTCCTCGGCGGCGGGCGTGCTCGGCGGCGCGGGGCAGGCCGGCTACGCCGCGGCCAACGCGTTCCTCGACGCGCTGGCCGCGGAGCGCCGGGCCGCCGGGCTCCCCGGACTCTCGCTCGCCTGGGGGCTGTGGGCCGAACGCAGCGGCATGACCGGGCACCTCGACGACACCGACCTGCGGCGGATCCGGCGCACCGGGCTGGCCCCACTGGAGACCGAAGAGGGTCTGGCACTGTTCGGAGCCTCACTGACGGCCCCGGATGCGGTGCTGGTCCCCACCCCGGTGGACGTCGCGGCGCTGCGGGAACAGGCCGCCGTGAACGCCCTCGCGCCCATCCTGCGGGCCCTTGCTCCGGCATCGGTGCGGCGCTCGGCCTCGGCCGACCCGGCGTCCCCGGTGGGCGGCGACACGATGGCCCACCAGCTGGCCCGGATGTCCGCCCCGGACCGCAAGCGCACCGTCCGCCAGCTGATCCGGAGCCAGATGGCGGCCGCCCTCGGGCACTCCTCGGCCGCGGCGGTCGACGGGGACCGTACGTTCAAGGAGTTCGGCTTCGACTCGCTCACCGGTGTGGAGTTCCGCAACCGGCTGGCCTCGGCCACCGGCCTGCGGCTGCCGGCCACGCTGGTCTTCGACGTGCCCACCCCGGTCGCGCTCGTCGACCACCTGCTCACCCGGCTGGCCCCGGACCGTGCCGCCGCCCCGGGGACGCCGGCGAGCGACCAGTCCCTGCTCGGAGAGATCGACCGCCTGGCCGACCTGCTGAACGCCACGGACCCGGCCTGCGACGAGAACGACACGGTGACCACCCGGCTGCGCGCGCTGCTGACCAGCTGGAACGACGCGCGGGCCCGGACCGACGCGGCCGGGACACCGGAGGAGGACCTCGGATCCACCGACGACCAGGCCCTGTTCGACGCCCTCGACCGCGAGCTCGGCATCGGATGAGCGCGCCGTCCCGCACCGGCCCGGCGTACGGGACCCGCCACCACCTCGCCTTCCGTACTCAGGAGTAACCAGCATGTCGAACGAGGAAAAGCTCCGCGACTACCTCAAGCGCGCCACCGCCGACCTCCGGCAGGCGCGGCGGAAACTGGACGACGCCGAGGCCCGCGAGCGCGAGCCCATCGCGATCATCGGCATGGGCTGCCGCTTCCCCGGCGGCATCGACTCGCCGGAGTCCTTCTGGCAGCTGCTCGAAGAGGGTCGGGACGCGATCGGCCCGTTCCCCGGCAACCGCGGCTGGGACCTGGACGGTTGGTACTCGGCGGACCCGGACGCGCCCGGCCGCAGCTACGTCCGCGAGGGCGGCTTCGTCCACGACGCGGACCGGTTCGATGCCGAGCTGTTCGGCATCTCGCCCCGCGAGGCCACCGCCATGGATCCCCAGCAGCGGCTCCTGCTGGAGACCTCCTGGGAGGCCGTCGAGCGGGCCGGGATCGACCCGCACGCCCTGCGCGGGACCCGCACCGGCGTCTTCTTCGGGGTGATCTCTCAGGACTACGGCCCCCGGCTCCAGGAGGCTGACGAGCAGTTGGGCGGCCACCTGCTGACCGGGACCACCACGAGTGTGGCCTCCGGGCGAGTGGCGTACGCCCTGGGTCTGGAGGCGTCCGCCGTCACCGTCGACACCGCCTGCTCGTCGTCGCTGGTGGCGCTGCACCTGGCCGTTCACGCGCTGCGGCGCGGCGAGTGCACCATGGCGCTGGTCGGCGGCGCGTCGGTGATGCCCACGCTGGGCGCCTTCGTCGAGCTGAGCCGGCAGCGGGCGCTGTCCCCGAGCGGGCGCTGCCGGGCCTTCGCCGCCGGGGCCGACGGCACCGGCTGGGGCGAGGGAGCCGGCGTGCTGCTGGTCGAGCGGCTGTCCGAGGCCCGGCGGCTCGGACACCCCGTGCTGGCCGTCGTTCGCGGCTCGGCGACCAACCAGGACGGCGCGACCAACGGGCTGAGCGCCCCGAGCGGCCCGGCCCAGCAGCGGGTGATCGAGCAGGCCCTGCGCAACGCCTGGGTCTCCGCCGACCAGGTGGATGTGGTCGAGGCGCACGGCACGGGCACCGAGCTGGGCGACCCGATCGAGGCGCAGGCGCTGCTCGCCTCCTACGGGCGCACCCGGAGTGCGGAACGGCCGCTCTGGCTCGGGTCACTGAAGTCGAACATCGGTCACACCCAGGCTGCTGCGGGGGCCGCCTCGGTCATCAAGATGGTCATGGCCCTGCGGCACGGCGCGCTGCCGAAGACCCTGCACGTCGATGCGCCGTCCCCGCACGTGGACTGGTCGCCGGGCACCGTACGGCTCCTCACCGAGCAGGTGGACTGGCCGGCCGGTGACCGGCCGCGCCGCGCGGGGGTGTCCTCGTTCGGGATCAGCGGCACCAACGCGCACGTCATCTTGGAGGAGGCGCCGGCGGCCGACGACCCGGAGGAAGCGCCCGCCGAGCCGCAGTCGCCCCCGGCCGTCGTCCCGGTCCCGCTCTCCGGCAACGGCGCGGAGGCGCTGCGCGCCCAGGCCCGGCGGCTGCGCGACCACGTCCGGGCGAACCCGGAAGCCGGCCTGGCCGGCCTCGGCGTCGCCTCGGCGACCACCCGCGCCGCGCTGTCGCACCGGGCGGTGGTGGTCGGTACGGACCTGGCGGAGCTGACCGCGGGCCTGACCGCGCTGGCCGAGGGCGCCGAAGTACCGTCCCTGGTCACCGGGGTGGCGGGCGGTGACCGCCGGTCAGTCTTCGTCTTCCCGGGCCAGGGCTCGCAGTGGCCGGGGATGGCCGCGGACCTGCTGGAGACCAACCCGGCGTTCCGCGAGCAGGCCGAGAAGTGTGTCGAGGCGCTCTCCCCCTACCTCGACTGGTCCCTGTGGGACGTGCTCCGCGATGTGCCCGGGTCCCCGTCGATCGACCGCGCCGACGTCGTGCAGCCGCTGCTCTTCACCGTCATGGTGTCGCTGGCCGCCGCCTGGCGCGCCTACGGTGTCGAGCCGTCCGCCGTGGTCGGCCACTCCCAGGGCGAGGTGGCCGCCGCCTACGTGGCCGGCGCGCTGAGCCTGCCCGACGCCGCGCGGCTGATCGCGGTGCGCAGCCGGCTGTGGGGACGGCTGGTGGGCAACGGCGGCATGGTCTCGGTGTTGGCTCCCGCGGCCAAGGTCCGCGAGTGGCTGGAGCCGTGGAGCGACCGGATCGCAATCGCCGCGGTGAACGGGCCGGCCACCGCCACGGTGTCCGGTGACCCAGCAGCTCTGGAGGAGTTCGGGGCCAGGCTGTCCTCCCTCGGCGTGCTGCGCTGGCCGCTTCCAGGGGTGGACTTCGCGTCGCATTCCCCCCAGGTCGACGTCCTGCGCGAGAGCCTGCTGAGCGAGTTGGACGAACTCCGCCCGCAGAGCGGCGAGATCCCGTTCTGCTCGACCGTCACCGGCTCCGTCCTGGACACGGCCGGGCTCGACTCCGCGTACTGGTTCCGGAACATGCGCGAACCGGTGGAGTTCGAGCGCGCCACCCGTGAGCTGCTGACACAGGGTCACCGAGCGTTCATCGAGATGAGCCCGCACCCCCTGCTCGCCCCCTCGCTGCTGGAGGTGGCCGAGGACGAGTCGGTCGAGGTCGCGGTGATCGGCTCGCTGCGGCGCGAACACGGCGGCGCCCGGCGCCTGCTCACCTCGGTGGCCGAGGCGTGGGCCGGTGGCGTCGCGCTGGACTGGTCCGCGGTGCACGAGGGTCACCCAGCGGCGGCCGCCGACCTGCCGACGTACGCGTTCCAGCGCCAACGCTTCTGGGCCGAGCCCCAGCCGGCCGCGCCTGCGGCACGGCCGGAAGGCCCCTCGGACGCGCGGTTCTGGCAGGCGGTGGAGGACGGGAACGCGGCCGGCCTGGCCCAAATTCTGGGGCTGGGCCAGGAGGACGAGGGCGGCGCGCTCGCGGCCGTCGTCCCGGTCCTGTCTGCGTGGCGCCGGCAGGAGCAGGAACGGTCCCGGCTCGATGCCTGGCGCTACCGCATCGGCTGGCGGCCGGTCGACGCACCTGCCCCGGCCCTGTCGGGCAACTGGCTGGTGGTCGTGCCCGCGGGACACGAGGGCGACGCCCAGACCGAGGCGGCGCTGAGCGCCCTGGCCGCGCACGGAGCACGTCCGGTCCGTCTGATCGTCGACACGGTGTCCGCCGAACGCGCCGACCTGGCCGCGCTGCTGCGCGAGGCCCCCGCGGAGCCGCTCGCCGGTGTGCTGTCCCTACTGGCGCTCGACCGGCGCGCGCACCGGGCGTCCCCGCTCCTGGCGGCAGGCGTGGCGGGCACCCTGGCGCTGGTGCAGGCGCTGGGCGACGTGGAGATCGAGGCGCCGCTGTGGTGCGTCACCGACGGTGCCGTGGCGGCACACGCCGACGAGGCGGTCTGCACGGATCAGGCGCAGGTCTGGGGTCTGGGCCGGGTGGTCGGCCTGGAGTACCCACGCCGCTGGGGCGGCCTGGTGGACCTTCGGGACCCGCTGGACAAGGACGCCCGGCGTCGACTCGCCGGGGTGCTCTCGGAGACCGGTGGCGAGGACCAGGTCGTGGTGTCCGCCACCGCGCTGCTCGCCCGCCGGCTGCTTCCCGCGCCGGCCGCCGACCGCCCGGTGGTCCGCCGTTGGACGCCCCGGGGTACGGCACTGGTCACCGGCGGCACCGGTGCGCTCGGCGCACACGTCGCGCGCTGGCTGGCCCGCGGCGGCGTGGGGCACCTGGTCCTCACCAGCCGGCGGGGGGCCGACGCTCCCGGGGCCGCGGCGCTGACGGCGGAGCTACAGGAGATGGGCACCCGGGTGACCGTGGCGGCCTGCGACGCCACCGACCGTACGGCGCTGGCGGACCTGATCGCCCGCGTCACGGCGGACGGATCGGTGATCCGCACCGTCGTGCACACCGCCGGTGTCGGGCAGTTCACCCCGATCGATGAGACCGGCCAGGACGAGTTCGCGCAGGTGCTCGCCGCCAAGGTCGCCGGCGCCCGCAACCTGCTCGACCTGGTGGACCGCACCGAGCTCGACGCGGTCGTCCTGTTCTCCTCGATCGCCGCCGCCTGGGGCAGTGGCAACCAGGGCGCCTACGCGGCCGCCAACTCCTGCCTCGACGGGCTCGCCCAGCACTGGCGGACGCAGGGCGTGCCCGCCACCGCGATCTCCTGGGGCGGCTGGGGCGGCGAGGGGATGGCCGCGAACGACCTGATGGAGGATCAGATCCGGCGGCGCGGGATCTGGAAGATGGACCCGGACCGGGCGATCGCCGCCCTCCAACAGGCGCTGGAGAGCGACGAGACCTCGCTGGTCGTCACGGACATGGACTGGGGGCTCTTCGCACCGGCCTTCACCGCCGCCCGCCCGAGCCGGCTGTTCGACGAACTGCCGCAGGTCCGGCTGGCGCTCGGTCAGGACGCACCCTCCGACGAGGAGCGGACGGACGGCGGCCTGCCGCTCCGGGAGGAGCTGCGGGCCCTGTCCGGCATCGACCGGGACCGGCGCCTGCTCGACCTCGTGCTCACCCACGCCGCCACCGTGCTCGGCCACACCGGAACCGACCGGATCGCCCCCGGCCAGGCGTTCAAGGCGGTGGGCTTCGACTCGCTGACCGTCGTGGAACTGCGCAACCGCCTGCGCAAGGCCACCGGCCTGCCGCTGCCCACCACGGTGATCTTCGACTACCCGACGCCGAACGCCCTGGCCGGCCGGCTGCGCGAGCTGCTGATGCCCGCCGAAGCCGACCCTGCCGGCCCCGCCGACGAAGAGGAGCAGGCGGTCCGCCGTGCGCTCGCCGCCATCCCGATGGACCGGCTGCGGGCGGCCGGACTGCTCGACCAACTGCTGCGGCTCGGCTCCGCTGAGGAGCTGGCCCCCCAGCCGGCCGAGGCCGAGCAGATCGGCTCGATGGACGCCGAGGCCCTGATCGCGATGGCCCTGCAGAAGGCCGGCTCGTGACCGGCGCTGAATCGAACACGGAAGCGGAGAAGAACATGACGGCCACGTCCACCGACCGGGTCGTGGAGGCCCTGCGGGTCGCCCTGCAGGACAACGAGCGGCTGCGCCGGCAGAACCACGACCTGGCCGATGCCGCCCAGGAGCCGATCGCGATCGTCGGCATGAGCTGCCGGTTCCCGGGCGGGATCAGCAACCCCGACGAGCTGTGGGACCTGGTGGACCGCGGCGTCGACGCGCTGACACCGTTCCCCCGGGACCGCGGCTGGGACGTCGATGCGCTGTACGACCCCGAGAGCACCCGGCCCGGCACGACCTACACCCGGGAGGGCGGCTTCCTGCACGACGCCGCGGAGTTCGACCCCGGCTTCTTCGGTATCTCACCGCGCGAGGCGCTGGCGATGGATCCCCAGCAGCGGCTGCTGCTGGAGGCCTCGTGGGAGGCGATCGAGCACGCCGGGATCGACCCGCTCACCCTGCGCGGCAGCCGCACCGGGGTCTTCGTCGGCGGCCGGGCCCTCGACTACGGCCCCCGGGTGCACGAGGAGGTGCCGGAGCACCTCGCGGGCTACCTGCTGACCGGCGGCTCCCCGGCGGTGACCTCCGGCCGGGTGTCGTACGTCCTGGGCCTGGAAGGGCCCGCGCTGACGGTCGACACGGCCTGCTCCTCGTCGCTCGTGGCGCTCCACCTCGCCGGCCGGGCGCTGCGCGACGGCGAGTGCTCGATGGCCCTCGTCTCGGGCGTCGCGGTGATGGCCACACCGGGGGCGTTCATCGAGTTCAGCCGCCAGCGCGGGATGGCCCCGGACGGGCGATGCAAGGCGTTCTCAGCCGACGCCGACGGCACGGGCTGGGGCGAGGGCGTGGCCGTCCTGGTCCTGGAGCGGCTCAGCGACGCCCGGCGGCTCGGGCACGACGTCCTGGCCGTGGTCCGCGGCAGCGCGGTCAACCAGGACGGCGCCAGCAACGGGCTCAGCGCACCCAGCGGCCTGGCCCAGCAGCGGGTAATCCGCGAGGCCCTGCGGGACGCGGCGCTGACCGTCGCCGACGTCGACGTGGTCGAGGCCCACGGCACCGGCACCAGGCTCGGTGACCCGATCGAGGCCGAGGCCCTGCTCGCCACGTACGGGCAGCGGGGGGCCGACCGGCACCCCCTGCTGCTGGGCTCGATCAAGTCCAACATCGGCCACACCCAGGCGTCCGCCGGCCTCGGCGGGATCATCAAGATGGTGATGGCGATCCGGCACGCCACCGTCCCGAAGACCCTGCACGTCACCGAGCCCACACCGCACGTGGCCTGGGACTCCGGCGCGGTCCGGCTGGTCACCAAGGCGACCCCGTGGCCCGAGACCGGACAGCCGCGCCGGGCGGCGGTGTCCTCGTTCGGGGTCAGCGGCACCAACGTCCACGTCATCATCGAGCAGCCTCCGGCGCAGGCCGAGACCGAGACCGAGGCCGCCGCCCCGACGCCGACGGACCGGCCCGCCGCGGCGCCCCTGGTCCCCTGGCCGCTGTCGGCCGACCGGCCGGAGTCCCTGCGGGCCCAGGCCCGCAGGCTGCACGGCTGGGCCGCCGCCCGCGACAGCACCCCCACTGATGTCGGCCACTCGCTGGCGACCACCCGCCCCGCCCTGGAGCAGCGCGCGGTGGTGCTCGGTGCCGACGAGAACGAACTCCTGGCGGGCCTCGCCGCCCTGGCGGAGGGCCGCCCGTCACCGCACGTGGTGCTGGGATCGGTGCGCCCGGAGGCGAAGACCGCCTTCCTGTTCACCGGTCAGGGGGCGCAGCGCCCCGGCATGGGCCGGGACCTCCACCGCCGCTTCCCGACGTTCGCCGCGGCCTGGGACGAGGTGACGTCACACCTCGATCCGCTGCTCGGCCGCCCGTTGGCCGAGGTGGCGTTCGCGGACGCGGGCACCCCGGAGGCGGAGCTGCTGAACCGCACCAACTGGACCCAGAGCGCCCTCTTCGCGTTCGAACTGGCACTGTTCCGGCTGCTGGAGGGCTTCGGCGTGCGCCCGGACGTGCTGATCGGCCACTCGATCGGCGAGCTGAGCGCCGCCACTGCGGCCGGGGTGCTGTCGCTGCCCGACGCCGCCGCCCTGGTGGCGGCCCGGGGGCGGCTGATGGAGGCCCTCCCGGCCGGCGGTGCCATGGTCGCCGTCCAAGCGTCCGAGGACGAGATGCTGCCGGTCCTGGCCGGGCACGAGGAGCATGTCGCGATCGCCGCGCTGAACGGGCCGCGCACCACCGTCATCGCCGGGACCGAGTCCGCGGTGCTGGCGATCGCGGCCCACTGGACGGAACTCGGGCGCAAGACGCACCGGTTGAAGGTCAGCCACGCGTTCCACTCCCCCCTGATGGAGCCGATGCTCGCCGAATTCCGGTCCGTCGCCGAGCGTGTCACGTACCACCCGCCGACGATCCCGATCGTCTCCAACGTGACCGGCGGGCCGGCCGGCCCCGACGAGCTCTGCTCCGCCGACTACTGGACCCGTCACGTACGGCTGCCGGTGCGTTTCGCGGACGGTATCCGCACAGTGCTCGGGCAACAGGTGGACCGGTTCGTGGAGATCGGACCGGACGCCGCGCTGTCCGCCCTGGTCGAGCAGTGCCTGCCGGAGGAGCAGCGCACCGACCGGTACACCGTCGTGCCGGCGCTGCGTCGCGACCGTGCCGAGGAGCAGGGGCTGTTGACCGCGCTCTCCACGCTGCACGTCCAGGGCGGACGGGTGGACTGGTCCGCCGTGCTGGCGGACCACCGCCCCCGCCGGGTCGCGCTGCCGACCTACGCCTTCCAGCGTCAGCGGTTCTGGCTCGACGACCAGGCACGCTCCGCCGACCTCGCCACCGCCGGTCTCACCACGGTGGACCACCCGCTGGTGAGCGCCGGTGTGCCGCTGGCCGACGGGCGGGCCGACGTGTTCACCTCCGTGCTATCGCTCGCGCGGCAGCCGTGGCTGGCCGATCACACGGTGCAGGGCACCGCCATCGTGCCCGGGACCGCCGTCGTAGAGCTGGTGACCGGCGCCGGCCGCCGGCTGGGCTGCGAACGAGTGGCCGAACTCACCGTCAGCACCCCCCTGGTGGTGCCCGACGGGCCGGGGATCGCGATCCAGCTCGTCGTGGAGCCTGAGCAGAAGGGTGTCCGGGCGTTCACGCTGTACAGCCGCCCTGCAGCGGCGCCGGCCGACGACCCGCAGGCCGACCTGCCGTGGTCCGCGCACGCCGAGGGCCTGCTGGAGCCCCGCTCGGCACAGGCCAACACCGCCGCCCGTCCCGGCGGCGATGTCCGGCGACCGGAGGGGGCGGCCGAGGTCGACCTGGACGACTTGCTGGACGGCCTTGCCGAGACCGGCTTCGGCTACGGCCCGTCCTTCTTGGGGCTGCGCGCGGCCTGGCGCTCGGGGAACGAGCTGTTCGTCGAGGCTTCCCTGCCTCAGGAGGCACGGCAGGAGGCCGCCTCGTACACGGTCCACCCCGCGCTGCTCGACGCCCTGCTGCGGCCGGTGGCGCTCGGGGCCCTGGCGGAGACCGGCCCGGACGGGACCATGCGCCGCTACGGCCTGCCCTACTCCTGGACCGGCGTCTCCTGGTGGACGGGCGGCGCCGACACCCTGCGGGCCCGGTTCCGTCCGGCCGGGGCCGACGCGGTCTCGGTCGAGGTGACCGACGGTTCGGGTGCCCCGATCGGCTCGATCGACGCCCTGACGCTGCGACCGGCCCGGCTCGGGGACCTCGTCACCGCGCCGCCGGTGGTGGAGCGCTCGATGTTCCGGCTCGACTGGACGCCGGTCCCGGCAGCGGCCGACGCGCCGCTGCCGGACCAGTGGGCCGTGCTGGACCCCACGGTCGCCTTCTCCGCCGACCCGTCCGACCGGTCGTCCCCGGAGCCGTTCGCAGAGCTCCGCGCGCTGCGCGCGGCCATGGACGCGGGCTGGCCGGCTCCGCCGGTCGTCCTGCTGCCGCTCGCTCCGCGCCCGGCGGCGACCACCGCACCGGCCGAGGCCGTACGGGAGCAACTCGACCGCGTCCTGGCCGTGTTACACGACTGGGCCGACGACGACCGGTTGACGGCGTCCCGGCTGGTCGTCCTCACCGCGGGCGGCGTCGCCACGACCGATGCCGAGGTACCGGACCCGGCCCAGGCCGCCGTCTGGGGTCTGGTGCGTTCGGCGCAGGCGGAGTACCCCGGACGGATCGTGCTGCTGGACCTCGCACCGGCCGACCGGACCCCGGAGAGTGCGACCGGTCTGGCTGCGGCCGCCCTGGCGGGCGACGAGCCGCAGCTGGCCGCACGTGACGGCCGCCTGTTCGCTCCCCGGCTCGCGCCGGCCGCCCGGACGGCGTTCGGCGAGGCGTATCTCGACCCCGAGGGCACCACGCTCGTCACCGGCGGCACCGGGGCGATCGGAGCCGCCCTCGCCCGGCACTTGGTACGCCACCACGGCATCCGCCACCTCGTCCTGACCAGCCGTCGCGGTGCGGAGGCCGAAGGCGCCGAGCAGCTACGCGCCGAGCTGCGGGAGCTCGGGGCGGAGGTCACCCTCGCAGCCTGTGACGTGGCGGAACGCAACCAGCTGGCCGCGCTGCTGGCGACGATCGCCCCCGAGCACCCGCTGCGCTCCGTCGTGCACGCCGCGGGCGTGGTGGCCGACGGCACGGTCGCCTCCCTGGACGCCGGGCGGTTCGACACCGTGCTGCGGGCCAAGGCGGATGGGGCGTGGCACCTCCACGAGCTCACCCGCCGGCTGGATCTCTCAGCCTTCGTCCTGTTCTCCTCGGCGGCTGGCGTCCTCGGAAGCCCCGGCCAGGGCAACTACGCCGCCGCCAACGCCACCGTGGACGCGCTCGCCGCGCACCGCCGGGCGGCCGGACTGCCGGGGATCTCGCTCGCCTGGGGCTGGTGGGACCAACAGGACGGCATGGCCGGGCGGCTGAGCGAGGCCGAGACCCAGCGCATGGCCAAGGCCGGTCTGCTGCCGCTCACCGAGGCGGAGGGCCTGGCACTGTTCGACGCCGCGCTCGGCGCCACCGCGTCGGACACCGTGCTCGTGCCGATGCGGGTCGACCGGGCGGCCCTGCGGGGGCAGGCGAACGCCGGGCTGCTCCCGGCCGTCCTGCGGGGCCTGGCTCCGGCCCCGCGGACCGCCGCGCCGACGGACCGGACGAAGGACGGCGTCGAACTCCGCGACCGGTGGGCGACGCTGTCCGAGGAGGAGCTCGACGCCGAGCTGAGCCACCTCGTCGCCACCACCGTGGCCTCCGTCCTCGGCCACTCCGACGCCGGGGCGGTCGACACCACCCGCGGGTTCCTGGACCTGGGCTTCGACTCGCTGAGCGCGATGGACCTGCGGGGCCGACTCGGCCGCGCGACCGGTCTTCGCCTGCCCGCCACTCTGATCTTCGATCACCCCACCCCGGCGGCCGTGGCCGGTCTGATGCGCGAGCAGCTCAGCGCGGACCTCGGGCGGCACGAAGCGGACCGGCTGCGGCAGGAACTCAACACCCTGGCTGACCTGTTGGCCGACCACCCGCCGACGGACGAGGAGCGGCAGTACACCGCCGCCCGGCTGCGCGCGCTGCTCCGGGAGGTCGAGGGCACCGTCGAGGCGGAAACCCCCGACGACGACGTCGCCTCGGCGAGCGCGCAGGAGCTGTTCGACCTGCTCGACGCCCTGTGAACCGCGCCTCCGTCAATCCCGATCGGTCCAGCGGGACCGGTGATCTCATGAGCTGGGAGTGCTGAATGGCCGAGAACAGCATGATCGCTGACGAACAGAAACTGATGGAGTACCTCAAGCGGGCCACGATCGACCTGCGCGAGACCCGGCGCCAGCTGCGAGAGCTGCGGGACCGGGAGCAG
Organism: Kitasatospora sp. NPDC051705; assembly: GCF_044453265.1. Taxonomy (NCBI): domain Bacteria; kingdom Bacillati; phylum Actinomycetota; class Actinomycetes; order Kitasatosporales; family Streptomycetaceae; genus Kitasatospora; species Kitasatospora sp. NPDC051705. The sequence continues at coordinate 25,783 of NZ_JBITCO010000042.1, forward strand.
GAGCCCCTCGCCATCGTGGGCATGGGCTGCGCCTACCCCGGCGGTGTCCGCTCGCCCGAGAACCTGTGGGAACTGGTGTCCCACGGCGTGGACGCGGTCTCCGGGTTCCCCACCGACCGGGGCTGGGACCTGGAGAACCTCTACGACCCCGACCCCGACGCCCTGGGCAAGTGCACCACGCGCGGCGGCGGCTTCCTCTCCGAAGCGAGCCACTTCGACACGAGCGTCTTCGGCATCTCGCCGCGCGAGGCGCTGGCTATCGACCCCCAGCAGCGGCTGCTGCTGGAGTGCGCCTGGGAGACGTTCGAACGCGCCGGCATCGACCCGCGCAGCGTGCGCGGCGCCGATATCGGCACCTACATCGGCGTGATGTACAACGACTACGCCTCCCGCCTGCAGCCCGCACCCGAGGGATTCGAGGGATTCCTCGGCAACGGCAGCGCACCGAGCGTAGCCTCCGGCCGGGTGGCGTACACCTTCGGGCTGGAGGGCCCGGCCGTGACCATCGACACCGCGTGCTCCTCCTCGCTGGTGGGCCTGCACCTGGCCGCCCGCGCCCTGCGGCGCGGCGAGTGCTCGATGGCGCTGGTCGGCGGCGTAACGGTGATGTCGACGACCGGGCCGTTCGTCGAGTTCAGCCGCCAGCGCGGGCTGGCACCGGACGGCCGCTGCAAGGCGTTCTCGGCGCACGCGGACGGGACCGGCTGGGGCGAGGGCGTCGGGCTGCTGCTGGTCGAGCGCCTGACGGACGCCCGGCGCAACAACCACCGGGTCCTGGCGGTGGTGCGCGGCACTGCCGTCAACCAGGACGGTGCGAGCAGCGGGCTCACCGCGCCCAACGGCCCCGCCCAGCAGCGGGTGATCCGACGGGCACTGGCCGACGCCGGTCTGTCGGCCGGCGAGGTGGACGCCGTCGAGGCGCATGGCACCGGCACCACCCTGGGCGACCCGATCGAGGCCCAGGCGATCATGGCCGTCTACGGCACGGAGCACACCCCCGAGGCGCCGCTCCGGCTGGGCAGCCTGAAGTCGAACATCGGCCACGCTCAGGCCGCGGCCGGCGTCGGGGGCGTGATCAAGATGGTCATGGCGATGCGCCACGGCCTCCTGCCGCAGACCCTCCACGCGAGCGAGCCCAACCCGCTCATCGACTGGTCGGACGGGACGGTCGCCCTGCTCAACGAGGCGGTGGCGTGGCCGGAGACCGGTCGCCCGCGGCGCGCCGGTGTGTCCTCCTTCGGGGTCAGCGGAACGAACGCGCACGTCATCGTCGAGTACGACCCCGAGCCGCTCCCGGATCCGGCCGCGCCAGCCGCTCCGGCCGCTCACGCACCCGCGACGCGCAGCGGCGACGAGCCGGCCGTACTCGGACTGCCGCTGTCCGCGAACGGCCCTGAGGCACTGCGGGCGCAGGCCCACCGGCTGCACGAGGCGCTGACGCACCGTCCGGACCTGCCGCCCGTCGGCGTCGCGCACGCGCTCGCGACGACCCGAACGCTCTTCCCGCACCGAGCCGTGATCATCGGCGGCGACCGGCAGGAGCTGCTGACGGGCCTGGAACGGCTGGCCGCCGACCAGCCGTCCCCTTCGGTGGTGCGCGGAGCGCTGGAGCCCGGCTCGCCCGGCCGCCTCGCCATGCTCTTCTCCGGACAGGGATCGCAGCGGCTCGGCACGGGACAGCAGCTGTACCGCGCGTTCCCGTCCTTCGCCGAGGAACTGGACAAGGTCCTGGCCCAGGTCGACCGGCACCTGGAGGTCCCGCTCACCACGGTGCTCTGGTCCGAGCCCGGCTCGGAGCAGGCCGGTCTGCTGAACCGGACGGACTTCACCCAGCCCGCCCTGTTCGCCGTGGAGGTCGCCCTCTACCGCTGGTTCCACCGGTTCGTACCGCAGCCGGACTTCGTCATCGGCCACTCGATCGGCGAACTGGCCGCCGCTCACGTCGCCGGGGTGTGGTCGCTGGAGGACGCCGCGGGACTCGTCGCAGCACGCGGACGCCTGATGCAGGGCTTGCGGCCTGGTTCTGGCGCCATGCTTGCCGTGCAGGCGACAGAAGACGAGCTGCAGCCGCTGCTGGCCCGCACAGCCGGTCGGCTGGCCCTCGCCGCCGTCAACGGCCCCACCTCCACGGTGGTCTCGGGTGACCTCGACGCCGTGCGGGAGGCCGAGTCGTGGGGCGGACAGCAGGGCCGCCGGATGCGGCGGCTGCGTGTCAGCCACGCGTTCCACTCCCCCCACATGGACGCCATGCTGGACGACTTCCGGGCCGTGGCGGACCGGCTGTCCTACAGCCCGCCGCGGATTCCGGTGGTGTCCAACGTGACCGGCCGACCAGCCCGCGACGGGGAACTCACCGATCCGGCGTACTGGGTGCGGCAGGTCCGCGAGCCGGTGCGCTTCCACCCCGGCGTCCGCAGCCTGGCCGCCGAGGGCACCCGTACGTTCCTGGAACTCGGCCCGGACGGCATCCTGGCCTCGATGGTGCCGGCCTGCCTGGCCGGCCTTCCGTCCGCCGGACCGGTGGCCGCGGTACCGGCTCTGCGGCGCGACCGGCCGGAACCCGCCACCGCGCTTGCCGCCCTGGCCCGGCTGCACGTCCGCGGCACCCCGGTCGACTGGGCGGCCCTGGGCGGCGGCCCGGCGGGCACCCCCGTGGACCTGCCGACCTACCCGTTCCAGCGGCGGCGCTACTGGCTCGACGCGGTCACCCCTGCGGCGGCCGGCGCCGGGACGCAGCCGTCCGACCCGGTCATGCGCTTCTGGCGGACCGCCTCCGAGCAAGGGCCCGAGGCCGCAGCGGAGCTGCTGGGCCTGAGCCCGGAGGCTCCGCTCAAGGAAGTCCTCGGCGCACTGGCCCTGTACTCCCCGGACGAGGAGGAGCCCACCGCGTACGCCCCGGAGACCCTGGACGTCACCGCGCTGTCCGGAGAGGAACGTTACGCCGCGCTCCGGGAGCTGACCTCGGCGACCGTGGCCGAGGTGCTGGGGCACGAATCGCCCGGCGCCATCGACACCACGGCGGAGCTGCTCGACATCGGGATCACCTCCCTGATGGCCGTGGAACTGCGCGGCCGGCTCGGCGAGCAGCTCAGGCTGGAGCTGGAGCCGACCCTGGCGTACGACTACCCGACCGTCGACGACATCGCCCGGCACCTGGACGAGGAACTGCAGCAGGCCCGTCCGCTCACGGCCGCTCGGCCGTGACGCTCCCTCACGACGTGACCCCTGACGACGCGCTTCCTCAAGACGCACCCGAACCACACGATCCTAAGATCGGGAACGAGGATCCGATGAACGACCCCCACCTCGGGGTTGGCTGGCTCCGGCGGTTCCACGCCAGGCCCGAAGCCCGACGGACGCTGGTGTGCTTCCCGCACGCCGGCGGCTCCGCAAGCGCCTACTTCCCGCTGTCCGAGGCACTGGCCTCGGCGGCAGACGTCGACGTACTCGTCGTGCAGTACCCGGGCCGCCAGGACCGGCGGCGGGTCCGGCAGGTCGGCATCCACGCGATGGCCGATCAGATCGTCGATGAGCTGGCCGCGTTCCGCGACCGCCCGATCGCTCTCTTCGGCCACAGCATGGGCGCGACGGTCGGCTACGAAGTGGCTCGCCGCCTCCAGCAGCACCCGGGCTCCTTCCCGGACCTGCTGATCGCCTCCGGCCAGCGCGCACCCGAGCGGCAGAGCCGCCGTCCGGTGCGCGAACTCCACGCGGACCACGAGTTCGTCGAGGAACTGGTCGAACTCGGCGGCACGGACACCCGGTTGCTGACCGACCCCGACCTGTTGTCGATGTTCCTGCCGCCGCTGCGCGAGGACTACGCGGCGCTGCGCGCCTACCGTCACCGGCCCGGCCCCCGGCTGCGCTGCCCGGTCGTGGCGCTCACCGGCGACCGCGACCCGCGCGTGAGCGTCGAGGAGACCGGTGAGTGGGCCGCCACCACGGACAGCTCCTTCGAACTGCGGGTTTTCCGGGGCGGCCACTTCTACCTGGAGGACCACCGCCTCGAATTCCTCGACACCATGGCCGACTTACTGAAGCGCTACCCACCGTCCTGCGCCGAGGAGCCCATCGCGCTCGTCGACGGTTTCCTGTCCCCTGCCTCCCGACCCGTGAAGTGAGACGATGGCCCACCAGACCGAATTCACCGCCGAGCTCCTCCACTACGTCACGAAGGTGTCCCTCCGCGACGATCCGATCCTGGCTGAACTCCGCGAGCTGACCAACGAACTCCCCGGCGGGACTTCGCTCCAGGTCATGGCAGAGGAGGCACAACTGCTAGCTCTCCTGGTCCAGTTGACCAACGCGACCACCGTGCTGGAGATCGGCACGTACACCGGCTACAGCGCCCTCTGCATGGCCCGGGCGCTCCCCTTCGACGGGCGGCTCGTCACCCTGGACATCAACCCGAAGTGGATCGAGGTGGCAACCCCGTACTGGCAACGAGCCGGGGTGGCCGACCGGATCGAGCCCATCGTCGGCGACGCGGCCGCGAGCCTGGAGCTGTTGCGTGCTGATCGCGGCGAGGAGAGCTTCGACCTCGTCTTCGTCGACGGGGACAAGGCCGGCTACCCGTCCTACTACGAGAGCGCCCTGCGCCTCGTCCGGCCCGGCGGGCTGATCGTGCTCGACAACACCCTGTTCTTCGGCCGAGTGATCGACCCAACCGTCCAGGACAGCGATACCCAGGCGATCCGCGATCTCAACGAGAAACTGCGGGACGACGACCGGGTGGACCTCAGTCTGCTCGTTATGGCGGACGGGATCACCCTGGCCCGCAAGCGGGGCCGACGCGCGATGCCGGCCCGGTAGGGCCCCGTCACACCGTCATATCGGCCAGCCGGTCCATCGCCCGCGTGAACAGCTCGCGGAGGTCCGGCTGGCCGTCCTGCTCCGCCCAGTACAGCAACACCTCACTGGCGACCGCGACGAGCACCGCTGCAGCAATCCGAAAGCTGTCATCGCGTTCGTTCCGGCCGACTCGTCCGGCCAGCAGGGCGGCAAGCGCGACCACCCACTCCTGCTGCAACTGCCGCATGCGAGTGCCCAACGCCCGAACCTCGGCCGCCAACTTGATGCGGGCCAGCATGGCGTCCCGATCCTGACTGACCCGCCGGTCGAGCAGGTCGAGAACTGCGCTCCGAAATACCTCTACGACAGGTTCGTCGACCGGACGACGCGAGATGGCTTCCTCCAGGAAGGGACCGTAGTCGTCGCCGAACACCACGTCTTCCTTCGTGGGGAAGTAACGAAAAAACGTGCTCTGCGAGATCTCGGCCACAGCGCACAGCTGATCCACGGTCGTGTTCGTATATCCCTGCTCGACAAACAGCCTGAGGCCCTCCCGCTGCACCAACTGCCGCGTCTTGTTCTTCTTCCTCTCCCACAGTCCGAGTCGAACGGTCATGTTTTTGCTCTCTCCTACCACGAATACGCGAGAGCGCCCTGGCCAATCTCACGTTGCTGAACGATCGCACGGGGAGCGCATGGACGCTTGAAGCCTGTCAAGGGGGATGCAACTTCTCAAGAGGGAGTCTCACGGCTGCGAAAACGGCGCAACCGCCTGCGAGAGGCCGGCTCAGCGCTCCCGGCCCGCCCTCACCGACACGGCACGGACGCCGCTGAGCGACATGATGCGGCCGTCCATTCGGCCGGGCCTGCGCGACACCCTCGCTTGACCACCATGAAGTCACCACCTACCAGAGGTGCCCGCCATGCGACGCGGAGCTCGAACCGGTTCGGGTATCGGGAGGTTGGCAAGACTGCCGCCAGCGGCCTCCTGGGTACGGATGCGTCGCTTGCAGTTTTTCCGTCGGGCCCTGCGCGCCGACCTTCCTCCCACATGACCCAAACGAGTCCGCAAGGGAACCAAGAATGGCCCGCACTTGACAAGATCAAGTACAGGCCATTGTGAGAAGTTGTGAGAGGCTCACATCGACGCTGTCGCATCGTCAGAGGAAAACAGCCTCTGACCTGCGACTTTACGTCGGGACGACAGGATTTGAACCTGCGACCCCTTGACCCCCAGCGGTCGAAAACAAGTGCAGCTATCGTTTTCCTGTCCGATTCGTTCAGATCTGAGTCCATCTGGTCCACCTCGCATGACGCCTGATCGCACCTCATGACATCCAGTCCGTGAGAGGCATGTGAGAGGCAGGTGAGCCGCGGTGAGCGTCCTCACCGCGGCTCACCTGGCTCAAGGACCTCACTGCGCGCATGTCATAGGTGCCGCCGATCCCGACTTGAGGGACAACGCAAGAAGTGAAAGCGAGTCCGGTGATGGAGGCAGTACCGGGAATCCAGGGATTCCGTATCGCTTCTTCACCCCACCTATCATGGGAGGATTCCGGTCAGGTCGAGACTGGCATCGAGGATGTCCCGTGCGAGCATCACGATGTTGCGCGTCTGCGCGGTAAGCGGGTCAAATGTAGCGTCGGCAGGATGAGCGCCGTTTCGGGCGATCTCGCGCAGCCAAGCATCGAGCTTACGGTCGATATGTCCGCTCCGTTCGAGAAGGCGGATGACGGTCCCTCGATCTGCACCGTCGAGTTGAGGCAGGAGGCTCCCGAGGTCAGTGGCTAGGGACGGAGTCTGTCGCAGTCGGGCTGTGAGTGCTTGGTGGATGACCTCTGCGGGCAGGTCGTTCAGGAGCACGATCCGCGTGACCGCTCGGGCGTGCTCGATGATTTCCTGTGCGGTCTTGGCTGCGGCTGCTCCTAGCTCGGACCACTGGGGGAAGGCGTGCCATGGGCCCTCGTCCGGGCGCTTGTGGGCGCTGACGAGTTCAGTGACGAGGTGGTGGTCGGGCCTGAGGCGGGCGATGGCGGCAGCGGTACCAATCGGCAGCCACGGCAGGGCTCCGGGGCCGCGGCTGGTGTACGCCTGCAGTTCCGCCAGGACATCGTCAAGCCAGGTAGTAACCTCCGGGTCGGAGGCGAGATCCTCGACGAGGACGTGGAGGGTCATCCAGACGGGATAGAAGCCGCCGATAGCGGCCGTAGATCCCGTTTGGAGGGCGGAAAAGACAGCGTCACGCAGTGTCTCGACGGGCGCCTTGGTGCGCGAGAGATAGCTAAGCCCGGCGGCGCTGGTCCTAGTCTGCGGGTACTGATCAAGGAGTCCAGCCAGGTCAGGGTACGTTTCGGGGTAGTCGTGGGCGACTGCAAGGATCTCGGCAATGAGTTCTGTGCCCGCGGGGCTGTAGGGGCTCAGGCGATTGAGATGGTCAGAGCCGAATGCGTCCTTGATGGCGTTCCAGTGCTTGCACACGAATCCGAAGAAGACCTGCCGGTTCGCGATTGGATGCTGAATCACGACTGGCTTGCCGTTGGCGTCCTTGAGGTTGGTCAGTTGATGAAGCTGGCCGAGTTCTGCTAGGGCACAGAAGCCGGCCGCTCTGCGGCCTTCGTGGTCCATGCCGGTCGCGAGGATTTCTTGGGTGAACTCTTCTATCGCTTGTTCCGGGATGGCGCCAGCCTCGTGAAGCCTTCGCGCGTAAGCGGCTGCCGCAAGTAGACGGACGGTTGAGTCGGTCTCGGTGCGGTAGAGCGCGAGGATGGTGGTGACCGTGTCGTCGCCGGCGGGAAGCTCGCCGAGTTCCTCGACGAGGCGAGCGCGCAGTGGGGCGTTCAGCGGTCGGCGTGCGGCCAGCAGCTGTCGCATCTCGGCATCGTCGCGAAACCCGTATCCGATGGCCCACAAGGGAGCCTCCGGTTGGTCAAGACGGTCCAGAGCCCTTTGGCGTACTTGCTGGTCTGTGGGGAAGTGGACGAAGGCACTTGCTTCCGGATCTGACAACCACGTGCGCTGCCCCTGGGTGAGGGCCTGGGCGAGCAGGTCGGCGACTCGTGAATCGGGGGCGTTGAGTTGTTGGTTCAGGGGGCCGAGCGCCTCGATGACAGCTGCCTGGTTCGAAGCCTTCGGGGCGACTGCAGCCAGGAGGTCCAGAGCCTTGACGGGATCGGCGACGATGTCAGGGAGATAGCCGATCGCCGGGTCAGGGACCGTTTCGGAAGTGACCAGGTCGTTGAGGGCCTGGCGGGCCACCGGGTCGTGCGGCCAGCCGTCAAGAAGAGCTCTGATTGCCCAGCCCGCGCCGAAGTTATCGAGCCGGGCGATGATCTGGTCGCGGACCCAGTCGGTGCGTGCGATGAGCGAGAAGAAGTAGAGATCGCGCAGCGAGGGGGATGCCTGGGCGCGGATGAATGCCTCTACTGCAGAGACCACCTCGCCATCTGATCGAAATGCCTGTGCCAGCTGGTTCCAGGGCAGATAGTCGGTCAGCAGGCCATGGGTGTCGGCGTCCGGGCGCTCAGCCGAGAGGAGGTACAGCAGATACTGGCGCGCCTCGGGGCAGTGTGCGTAGCCCTTCAGGATGACCAGGGTGGAGGGAGCCTCGGAATAGCCGTAGCGAAAGCGCTCGTGCTGAGCGGGGTCTGCGTCCGGCTCGAAGGCATCGAAGATCGTCTGGTCGTCCGGATAGCTGTCGAACATCAGCTCCATGACGCCCTCGGACCACGCCGAGTGCCGCGGTGCGGATCGCAGCAGCTCGATCAGGGCCGCACGGTGGTCCGTGTCGGAATCGCCGCGGTGCAGGTCGGCTGCCACTGAGGCGCGCCGGACCGCGTAGTCGGGATGTGCGATGCCTGAAGCGATCAGCGCCTCCAGGCCCGGGTGGTGCGGCCATCCCGTCGACAGTGCCTCGATGGCTGCGGCGCGTCGGTCGTAGCACAGGGTTGATTCAGCGAGGCCAACGAGGCGTTGGGCCACAGTGTCGTCTGTGGCGAACTTGGTCCCGAGCAGGCCGGCTGCCATTCGCTGGGCTCTGCTGTCGTCTCGGTGCAGCGCATGCCACAGCAGGTCCAGGGTTTCTTCGTCTGCGGGCCATTCGGCTACTGCCTCCAGTGCACTGGCCGTCGTGGTGAGTGCGCAGGCTTGCAGCCAGGTGGAGAACCTCACCATGAGGTCGTCGCGGGTCTCGGGGCGTGACAGGCCAGGAACGAGTCTGCTCAGCAGTTGCAGCCGGTGGGAGAGGCGGTCGCCGAACTCGATCTCTCGGCTTACCCGATCGAGGAGCTGGCGCCTGGTGGGAGCGTCGGTCGCTCCGGCGCCGACGGCCACATCGGCCGCCAGCAGGCTAGCGGCCTCGCGCAGCAGCGGGTCGTCTTTGCCGGCTTCGTCCAGGGAATCGAAGACTGCCTTGATCTCCTGGGGGCGGATCAGGCCTCGCAGGAGGAAGCGGATCACGAGCGCCCAGCGCCGGTCGGTTACATGGTCGCAGATCAACGCGATCAGCGCCTCATGGTCCAGGGTCAGCATGCGCTCGGCGGCAAGGAACTCCAGAACGGAGCGGTGAAAGAACTGAGTCTCGTCCGGGGCCGGGCGGACCATCAGCCCGACACCGGGGCTGAGTGCATCGACGAGACCCTGCGCCATCGCGTGGGCCTGGTCAGGCGGATAGCCGATGCTGTCGGCCAGTGTGGAGCGGAACGTGCTGCGCAGTTCGTCATCGCTGATGCTGATCACGGACTGCTCCTGCATGTGCTCCGCGGCGCTCGCGCTGACCTTGCGGATGTCTGAGGCCCGGGGGAATTGGTCGGATATCTGGGAAGTGTCGATCTTGCGCCTGCGGTGGTCGCCAATCATCCGTTCCACGGCCTCGTTGAGAACGGCGTAGAGGTCCTCGGGGAATTCCGCCCTCTGCTCGCGGCTGCGCAGCAGCAGCGCGAGGAACAACGGCAGGTCCGCCAGCTCTCGCAAGTGTGGCAAGCTGCGGATCTCGCTTGCCCACTCATTTGCCTGCTGGTCGGGGTGCTCATTCACCGGCGCGAGCCAAAGGGTGATGAATGTCAGCTGCTGGTCCTGGTTGAGCGGGGCGAGTCGCGCGATCCGCCACCGCTGCTGGTCGAGAGGGAGGTCCGCGGTACTGAAGGGCCTAGAGGAGGCGACGACGTTCGCCTTCTTGGTGGAAGCGAAGATCTCGAGCCGTTCCAGGCACTGCCGAGCCCTATCAGGCGTCGCCCATTCGTCCAGGCCGTCGACGACGAGTAGCAGGCGTTCGTCGCCCAGCGCCTTCTCGATGAGCGGCCAGAGATGCCCGTGGTCGTAGGCGTCAAGCCAAGCCCGGACCGCCTGGAGCACGCTGGGCGCGGTCGATTGCTGCTTTGCCGCACCGGTCCAGTAGGCAAATGGCAGCCAGACTGGTAGCACGGCATCGAACCGTTCGAGTCGGCCCAGTTCCCGCGGGCTGTCGGTGAGAGTGTCCAGTACGAGCGTGCGCAGCAGCGCGCTCTTACCGGCACCAGGGTGGCCCATCACGAGATGCCAGGTGCCCGAGTTCAGCCAGTCAGCCACTGCCACCCGGTTCCCGACAGCTGGCGCCGTCTGCGTTGGGCTTCCCGGAATGCGCTCCAGAGCCGCCGGGATGTCCGGCGAATATCGGTTCGACCATGAGGACGGGGGTGGAACGCTTGCCTTCTGGACGGCAGGGGGCGTCAGCGATGCGAAGGCTGGCCAGGCAGCGTCGGAGACGACCACATCGGGCATGACGAAGCGGGAATCCAGGGGGAGGTGGTGGGCATCGCTGTACACGCCCCGCTCCAGGCGGCCGAAGACCTCCTTATACAGCTCCCCCATCACGCGCCGGTACTCGATCACATCGCCAGCGTCGAGTCGGCCTTCCAACGACTGTGCGACCTTCTCCCCCAGGAACACGCGCACGGTCTCACGCCCGAAGAAGTCGTCGACCAGCCTCGGCTCGTCCTTCAGCAGAGCGCTTAGCTCTGCCTCGTCCCACGGTTTGAAGCCAATGCCCTTCTTCGCGAGACGCTCTTGCTCCTCTTGAATGCGCCGTGCGGTGCCCGTGGGTTCCAGGTCGGCAGTCACCGCGAGTACGAACTCTTTGGCCGTTGCGGCCCACTCGCCTGCCAGGAACTTGTCCACAGCCTCGGTGATCTCGCCGGGAGTGAAGGCGTCACTGCTCCGCTTGCACTGAATCACCGCGTATGTGCCGTCGTGCCGGCGGGCGTAGAGGTCGATGCCGTCCTGGGCCTGGCCCGGGACGCCGAAGATCCTGACGTCTTCCACGGCACCCTGCAGGCGTGCCAGCCGGTGGCACAGGCGCTCGAAGTCCCGGGGCGCGAGGGAACCGAGTCGCAGTCGCTGCGGACGTGTGCTCACTGGGGTCTCTCCACAGCCCTCGGGAGGCGTCCCGAGATACGTCAGCGCGGCATCGTCCCGAGTCCCAGTTGCCATTCGCTCATCCTGCCACCAAGGTGAGCGCCTGCGCAGCTCACGCGCGGCAACCTCATTGCGCGCCCCTCAACTTGGCTCCCAGCACGAGCGCGCTCTGGGCTGTCGGAGCCGCGGCCACGGCGCCCGAGGAGCGGAGCTGTCGGGTCTGTCCATTGGACAGACCCGTAGCACGCGGGGCGCGCCTCGGCAGCGTGGTTCTCCCGGGCAAGCTCGTCGGCAGCGGGCAGCAGACCGGACACCCGGAGGACTTCGTCGTAACCGTCGCCGACCATGCCGTCGTCGACACGAACCACCAGCGCCGTCAGCGGCGGATCACCACGCCGATGCGCTTCCCGTACGACACTTCCGAGTACCGGTCCGATCCAGAAGTACTTTGTGCTTGCTGCGGCGAAAGAGCGCCACCTCGATCTGGTCAGGCCGGACGGATCGTTGCCGCGCGAGGTCGTGAACAACACCAAGGTACTGCCTGTACTGGTTCGTCTTCCAGCCGCTATCGGGCCATCTCTCATCGACAAGCTCAAGCTCCTTGAGCACACTCGAGACGAAGCTGTCGAGGATGAGCGGACGGTGAGGCCCTGGCACGGCCCCGCCACCAGCGAAGTACAGCACCTTGGTGAAGAACGCTGGCCCCAGATGCGGGATCTTGTGGTCGTTGTTAAGTGCCCAATACGCCTCCGCTGCCCCCTTCTCACGAAGTGCCGTCAGCGCCGCACCGAGACGCGCGTCGAACTCCGCAGCGGAGATGTGGGCAAAGATCTGACCTCGTCGCTGGACCCCACGGGCCTTGGTGCCCGTACCCCAAACGAGCGCGGCAACGAGTAAGTGCCGGTTGGTCTCGGCCGTCCCAGCGCGGCAGGCGATAGAGAACACGGTCCGCCGGTCGACACGCGGCCATCGCGCCACGCGCGGACAGTCGTTCAGTTCGGGCGGCCACCATGTGGCGTCAGGCAGCAAGGGGATCCAGCGGTTCTTGTCAAAGGGGATCGCCTGGCTGAGCACCGCGTCGAGATCCGGGACCGGGAAGTCGTCCGGCATTGCGTTCACACCGCCCTCCATCAACGCCGTATGTCCATATAGCTGAGGTACTCGGCACGGAGCGCATCAACTTCGTGGCGATGCGCGGTGAGGAACCCTCGGAGAGTCATGAGGCGCCCGTTGTAGCAGAGGCTCTGCCAAGCCGTAATGAACTTCTCCGGATCGTCGGATGAAATGCGCATCGGCTGCCCATCCCCGACCAGCCAGAGTCCACGTTCATCCTCGGGAGCTGGTGATCCCGGGCCGTCGCTAACGATCTCAAGCAGCGCGTGGCGCAAGCCCAAAAGGCCGAGCAAGTCCTGGTCGTACTCCCAGGTGACACCGCCGTACTGAGTCGTCATCCACTTGATCGGATCGCGGTACACCAAGTGGACCATGTCGAGGAAACCTGGAGCCCCGTAACCGTCCGCGCACAGCATGCCCTGGGCAACAGACCGGGTGCCGTCGGAAAACTCGGCAGTGGCAATGACACTCGGCTGCCACCGGTCCAGCTCGTCCGGCCAGCCGTACACGATGGTCTGCACGAGATCACACGGGTTGTAGACGAGCAGCGTGACATCGACGTCGCCCGGCTGCTGCGCAACCCGCTCAAGCCACGCTCGCACGAGCGTCTCCCACGCCGGATTGCCGCCGAGGCTGTTCATAGCCTGGTTCACGAAGCTTCGCCAACGGGTGGCGATCCGCGGGTTGGCGGACCCAGCGAACGTGAAGTGACCGTCACCGCGATCGTTACCTGACAGCATGCGCAGCCAGTCGCGCTCCTCGTGTACCCCGTTTGTCTCAGCGAACGCTCCAGTGCCCCGATAACCGGTGACCTCCCAGTTGGGGTCAGTCAGCAGATTGCCCAGCAGTCCGGGGAACGCCGACTCCACATCCACGCAGCGAACGCGCGCATTGATCTCACACAACGCCTGGTACTCGGCGGGGTGCTCCACCGCGTAGGGGTCCGACGAGTACTCATCCTCTGCCAGCTCCAGGCTGACATCTGCCGGCTGCACCGTACCGATGCCCAGATACAGCCCATAGTGCGCGACAACCGTGTTCAGGGCGCCCACGCGATCAAAGTTCGCAGCCAGCAGGTTGGTTGCACCGACCTCAGCCGCGATCTGTCGGATCTGCCGCCATCCTCGGTCGCGTTCCTGGGGACTCGCATAGAGGTAGATGCCATGCACGGGCGTGACATACCGCTCGGGCGACTCGGGCAGGAGCGCGACACGGTCAGCACTGAGTCGACCATCGACATCCACGAGTAGCTCGTAGCCGCGAAGGTCATGGCTCCAGTCACGGGCCATGTTGCTCACCGGAACGAGCAGTTCCGTCCAGTCAGTCGAAACGATGAGGGCACGAATGCGATCGGGGGCAAGCTGCTTGTCCCGCTGGAGCAGCTCCGCATACTTCGCGATCTCGTGCAGCGCCTGACGCGAACTGGACCTCTCGCGCTTCAGCTCGATGATCACCCAGAGCCCGTGTCGATCGCGAGCGAGGATGTCGATCCGGCCCCTCGTCTCGAGTGGGGCATCGCGCAGCGGAAACTCGCATCGGACCAGACTCAAGCCTGGCTCCAGAACCTCCAGTTGGGTTGCCAGGCGATCCCTAAGCTCACTTTCGAGTAACGACGTCACAAGCGAAAACAGTAGCGCTGCGCGCTGACATAGTGCGGCGGCGGGACCCTGGCCACCCTGCCCTGGCTCCACGCCGGCGAGTCGGTCATCCTGTCCGGCCCTGGGCGGGCAAGACCTACATCACCCAAGCCCTCGGGCACCTCGCCATGCGCCAAGGCGCGAACGTCCGCTTCAACAAGGCCAGCCGCGTCCCGACCGAGCTTGCCGACGGCCACGCGCCGACCACACCTGGGACAAGCGAGGGCAAGCGCCGTACCTGCCGGCGTGTGGTTTCGCCAGCCGTGCGAAGGTGACCAGAGGGTTGAAGCGGGTGCTGGACGGTTAGGTTCTGTCCGGCGGATCACGGTCTGAGCCAGAGGCGGATCGAGGCCACGACGATGGTGCCGTGGAAGACGTAGGCGCGCTTGTCGTAGCGCG
>NZ_JBITCO010000043.1:0-12735 GCF_044453265.1 Kitasatospora sp. NPDC051705
CCGGACTCCCTCAACCGCCTCGGCAGAGACGATCACGTCGCTCATCAGGTGTTCTTCCTTGATCGGGAGTTACACCGAAGACCGTACAGACCCGGAGGTGGCCCGGGCTCCCGTTGCCGTCGGGGGCCCTTCTGGCAGTCCGCTCCGCCCACGCGGAGGTGGCCCGGTGGGACTGAACGAAGTCCTCGCGGCGATGGCGTCCGCTCCGCCCGCGGAGGTGGTCCGTACGAGAAGTCGTCAGGCAGCGTGCCCCAGGTGTCCGCTCCGTCCACGCGGAGGTGGTCCGTTCTCGTCCGCGCCGGCGGGCGCCTGGCCGGCGTCCGCTCCGCCCACGCGGAGGTGGTCCGGTCGAGGTCCGCGCGTACAGCACGGACCGTGAGTCCGCTCCGCCCACGCGGAGATGGTCCGCCACTGGTAGGTGGGGCACGGGGTGCGACGGTCCGCTCTGCTCACGCGGAGGTGGTCCAAAGATCGGCCCGGCCGGCACCGTCCTGATCGAGTCCGCTCCGCCCGCGCGGAGGTGATCAGAGCGCTGGGGCGTCGTCTCAACGGCTGTGGGATGTCGGGTTCGCCGGTGCGAAGGTGGCGCGGTTCTCCGTTCGCGCGGAGAGGAGCAGGAGGTGTTGGGTGTTGGATCCGCGGATTGTCGGGAAGCGGCGGGGTTTGAGTGGCCCGTACCCGTTGGTGTGTCATCTGGCGGATGCGGCGGTGATCGCGGGTGCGTTGTGGGACGCTTATCTGAGTTCTGCTCAGCGGCAGGTGATCGCTTCCGGGTGGGGTGTGGACCTGGCGCGGGCCCGGCGGCTGGTGATGGTGGCTGCGGGCCTGCACGACACCGGGAAGATCATCTTCTGCTTTCATCGGGGGGTCGAGGGAACCCGAGGCCTGCTGGCCGATCCGCGGTATCAGGCACCGACGGGCTGGATGCACGACGAGTGGATTCCGCACCAGGTGGCGAGCCACCGGGTGTTGCCGCAGATCCTCACCGGGTTGGGGTGGCCTGCGGTCGAGCGGCCCTGGAAGTCGGCGGCTCACCAGCTCGCGCAGATCCTCGGCGGTCACCATGGCGTGTTCGGGGAGGCACTGTCCGCGGCGGCGATGACCGATCCGCTGAAGGCACTGCGCGGTCTGGGCACGGACGGCTGGGCCGAGCAGCGGCAGGCGCACGCCCGTACGGTGTTCGAGCTCTGCGGGTCGCCCGCCGCACCGGAGCGGCTGCTGCCGGCGGGCGCTGCGGTCGTGGTTACCGGTGTGGTGATCCTCGCAGACTGGCTGGCCTCGAACACACGCCAGGTACAGGGCCGGCTGGACGCCTGGAACGGCGACCTCCCCGCACACGTGGCGAGGATCCGCCAGCGCGCACCATGGGTACTCGCCCACGCCCAGCTCGCCGCGCCAGCCTGGAAACCCATCACGACGTTCACCGACCTGTTCCCCGACATCAAGGACCCGTACCCGCTGCAGGCCGACGTCGCCAAGCGACTCAAGGACCTAGTGGACGGACCAGGACTGGTGCTCGTCACCGCGCCCACCGGCGACGGGAAGACGGAGACCGCGCTGTTCGCCGCCCGCATCCTCGGCGCAGCGGCTGGGGCCGGTGGCCTGGCGGTGTTGTTGCCGACGATGGCGACGACCGATGCGATGTGGCGCCGGGTGAAGAAGTTCACCGCCCGGGCCGCCGAGGTCGGCACGCCGGTGACGCTGTTGAACTCGATGGCGTGGCTGAACGAGGAGTACGACCTGGAGCGCGATGAGGTCGTGGCGGACGGGTGTGTGTCGACGGAGGCCGCGCACTGGCTGCGCGGGCCGCATCGGGGGCTGGCCGCCGGGGTGGCGGTAGGTACGTGGGATCAGGCGGCGCTCGCGGCGCTGCCGGTCCGGTTCAACGTGCTGCGGTGGCTGGGTCTGTCAGGGAAGACGCTGGTCATCGACGAGGCGCACAGCTACGACGCCTACGGGCACCGGCTGACCCAGCGACTGCTCGAGTGGTGCGGTCACCTCGGTGTCCCAGTGGTCCTGCTGTCGGCGACCCTGACCGGCCGGACCGCCACCGAGCTCGTCGGCGCCTACCGCGCCGGCGCCGGCCACACGAGCGCGGAGCCGATCGTTTCCCCTTACCCGGGCTGGGTCCACGTCTCGGCGAAGACCGGGACAGTCACCCCGCACGGCCCGCTGCCCACCACCCGGGAACGCGAGGTCGCCGTCGATCACCACACCGTCCGGCACACTCACGACCCCGCGGCGGCCGAGGGCCGGGCCGCCCGAGTCCTGTCCGAGCTCCGGCCCGCGGCCACCGGCACGGGCTGCGCCCTGGTGGTGTGCAACGTCGTCGCTGACGCCCAGGCCACCCGGAGGATGCTCGCGAAGGAGTGGGGTGAGGACGGCCCGCAGATCGTGCTTCTGCATGCCCGGCTCCCCATGTGGCAGCGGATCGAGCGCACCGACCTGATCGAGAGCATGGTCGGATCGAAGGGTCGCCGCCCGGCCAGGCCGCTCGTGGTCGTCGCGACCCAGGTCGTCGAGCAGTCCCTTGACTGGGACTTCGACCTTGTCGTCTCCGACCTCGCCCCGATGAGTCTTCTTCTGCAGCGCGCCGGACGATGCCACCGCCACGACCACCCTCGGCCGGCTTGGGCGCCGCTTCCGCGGCTCGTCGTCTTGTCTGCGCCCGGCGGCCGGCCCGCTCCGCACTGGGGCGACGTCTATGACAGCTCCCTCCTGCGTCGTACCTGCGACACGCTCCGCGCGCTGGACGGGCCGGTCGCCATCCCGGGGGCGGTCCCCGCCCTGATCGCCGACGTGTACGACGCCGCGTGGGACCCGGCTCTGGCGGACACCGACGACACGGCGCGCCTGGCCAAGGAGCAGGCGCAGGCCGCGGCTGCCGACATCGTGATGATCCCGCCACCGGCCCGGGTCAAGGACCTGCACCCCCTGACCTCGACCCTCGACCCAGACCTCGCGGTCACCCGACTCGGTGGCGAATCGAAGCGCATCCTGCCCGTCTGGCCCACCGACGACGGCTGGACCTTCGTCACCGCCGACGGCCCGACCAAGCTGCCCGACCGACCCACCAAGCAGGACATCCGCACCGTCATCCTCTCCACCGTCCAAGTCCGGTCGACCTGGCTCACCGGCGCGGGCCCAGAGACCTTCCCGCCCGCCACGTGGCGGGACATCCCCGCGCTGCGCGACATCGCTCTGATCCCCCACGACCGGAAGACCGGCAGATGGCGAGCGCCGGATGGACGGACCATCCGTCTGGACCCCCTCGACGGCATCATCCGCGAGTAGATCCGCTCCAGCAGGCTGTGGTCGCGGCGGAGTGCGACCACGGCCACCGCGGCGGGGGAGTGGGGGCGGCTGCTGGTCTCCCGAGACCGACCGCCAGGGCGTGGCAAGCGGCTCTGGTGCCGTGCGGAGGTTCTGGTTGCACCCTTGCCGGGACGCCGGGGGCCCCGGCCTGGATGGCCGGGGCCAGGGCGGCTGTCAGGTGTTGCGGCGTCGGAGGGCTCGGACGCCGAGGTCGTAGGCCATGGAGCCGAGGACGAGGACGACGAGCGGCCACACCAGCGGGGAGTCGGGCGCCACCGTGCCGGACAGCAAGGCGGTGGTGACCGAGCCGGTGCCGGCCATGGCGGTGCAGGTCGGCGCGGCGGGCAGGCGCAGCACCAGGCCGCGCTCCGTCTCCGGGGCGTCCGGGCGGCGGCTCATCGGGTCACCGCCGCGGCGGTGTGCTGGGTGTGCCGGTCGCCGAGGTGGGAGAGCTTGCGGCGGACCTTGTCGCCGTAGGCGGCGGGCAGGCCGAGGTCGAGGGCGGCGTCGGCCCAGGTGGCCTTGCGGGAGGCCCAGAGGTTGGCGACGGCGGCCTCCGTCGGGTCGAGGCCGCGCAGCACGGCGTCGATGCGGGGGTCGGTGAAGTCGTGCTCCAGGACGAGGGCGTCGGCGGCGGGCTTGTCCGGGTACACGTCCCGGACCGTCACGCCGTCGCGGTTGGGTGTCTCCAGCATCCACACCCGTTTGCCTTTGCCGGTGCGGACGGTGCCGTCGGGTGCTCGCCACTGGAAGCCGCCGAACCGGTGTTCCCAGACCTCCGTCCATCGTCGGCGTTCGGCGGCGGTGTACCCGCGCAGGATGGCCAGCAGCTCGGGGTCGGTGAGGCAGCTGCCGAGCCGGCCGACCCAGTCCCCGAGCAGCGCGGCGGTCACCGCGTCCCGCCACCGGGCGACGTCGGCGTGACCGAGGACGTTGCGGGTGAAGTCGTCGACGGCCTCGTACTTGCCCTCGATCGCGGCCCACCGGGCGGCCAGCGCCGCCAGCAGAACCTCGCGGGCGGGCCGCCAGTACCGAAGCCCCTCCCCCACCGTGAACCCGGTCACGCTGACCCCGTCGACCTCCGACGGCGACTGGATGAGGAATACAACTTCCCTGAACCAGGGGACCCACTCAATGGCGACCTGCTGCCGACCAGCGCCAGCCCCTGCCAGGAGCACCCTGCAGGCAAGTCCTCCAGGGGCGGCGAACCAGCTCGGGGTGTCCGGACCGAAAGCTGACGGCCCGTCCCGGCCGCTCCTGCAGGCCGGCGGGTCCCGGAAGAAGCGCGCAGCTGTGGACTTCGGCGGTCATCTCTATCTCGTTCCTCCGTGTTCTGGGGAGGTTCCCCCACCCTCGGGGGACGGGAAAGGGCGGATCCGACAAAGATCTTGGGAATTCTGATGTGACGCGCATCACATGCAATGTCGGCGTTGTCGTCCCGTGTCCGCGGGTGTCCGCTGAACGTCCGGCGAGGTGCTGATAGTTCGCCTACTGCCGAGGGAGCGGCGGCGCGCGCGGTGCACGCCAAAGCTGGCTTCGACGACATGCCTGACGCCCGGCGCCTGGTCCGCGACCACGGCGCGACCCTGGCCGATGCCGGCATCCCGCACTGCCTGCGCCTCGGACTCGAGCCCGCCCCGCGCCTCTGCCCCGGCCACCTCCAGCACGGCCTCTACGCCGAGCGCCTCGTCCAGCCGGGCTTCCCCGCAGGCGGCGGAGGACCGGACCCTCAACCTCAACGCGCGCGTACAACAGGGCGGTGGCGACCGAGCCGGTGTCGGCCAAGCGGTGCAGGTCGGCGCGACTGGCAGGCGCAGCACCAGGCCGCGCTCCGCCTCCGGGCCGCCGTTTCAGGTAACGGCTGCGTGGTACCGCGACCGCCGGCCTTCTGACACAAAGGCCACAACCAGTGCTCAGGCCCGTGCCTTCTGGGTCGCGATCAGGCCAGACCGGTCAGGGTGAAACATCGAGACGACCTGCGGGAACAGGCCACCAAGTCGCCAGTGCCACCCGCTCGGGCGGCATGGGCAGACCAGCCCGGGGCACCTGCGAACCCGTTCTCCGCTGCGGTTCATTGAACGTGTACGTGCTTACCATGCGGTTGGTCGGCGATGTCGAACGATCATGTGGCTCGCGTCCCGGCCTCTGGCCGGAAAGCCATCATCGCCACCGATATACCCATACTTGACGATGACATGACCGTTAGTGTCCGTTCCACTGTCTCAGGACTTTGGAGGGGACCCGTGACACGAACCAAGCGCGCCTTGACGAGCGCCGGAGTATGGGCCGGCGCCGCTGCGATCGCACTGTCCACAGCACCCACCGCGTCGGCGCAAGCGCCGACGCAGGACTGCGCCGGGATGTACAGCGCGAGGATCACCCAGTGGGCGATGCTGTGCGCCAACGCGGGGCAGCCGATCCGTGGCGCGTTCGCCACGTGGCGCAACCTGCCGATCACCTTCGACTCCAGCAACAACCCCAACATCAGGGTCGGTGCCGCGAACTACCTGACCGTCACCCCGGACATCTCCTCGTTCGCGACCGTGCGAATAGGCCTGTACGCGGAGAAGACCGGCGCCCAGAGCGCCAGTTACGCGCCGCACTGGGAGGAGGTGCTCAGCCAGGGCGGCGGCCGGGAGACGGCCATCAACGTCGGCGTCGGCTCGAATCTGGCGGACGGCAGAAACCACAGCTACCTCCTCCAGCGCCAGGACAACGGTGACCAGTGGGAGGTGTTCTACGACTTCAACTCGATCGGTACTACCACCGGGCAGACGGCCGTCTCCCGGGCATCCGAGGGCAACCGGATCGATGTCGGCTTGGAGGTCAACCACCCCGAGCACGTCGACGTCCCGGTCTTCGAGGACCGTCCGCAGTGGATGGACGAGAACAAGATCTGGGGCCGCTTCGCTCCCGCCAACACCGCGACCCAGCTCGGACTCGGCAAATGCGGCGAAGCTAGCCCCAGCGGCACGCCCTACGCCGCGCCGTACTGCTTCACCGCCCAGCAGAGGTCCAACACCCAGCCCCTGCCCTCCCCGGCCGGAACGGTCTCCTGGAGCGTCGGCAAACCACTGGCCACGCCTACTCCCGTCGCCCCGGCCACGGCGCCCAGCCCGGTGGCTCCCGGACTCGACAGGCCGACGGTGTTCAACGGCGTCGACCAGGACGCGCTCCACACCTGCCTGCAGAACACCCCGGACGCCTGCGTGACCACGGTGCCCGGCCTCGCCGACTGCCTGCACACCGCCAAACAGTGCAACGCCGACCAGCCCACCACCATCCCGCGGCGCAAGGGTGACGGCGTGCCCCCCACCCAGACCGTCTATGTGAGTGTCGACGACCTCAAGCTACGAACCGCCGGCGAGTTCGGCGTTCCGGTGGACTCGGTGCGGGTGAGCGCGGGGACCGTTGCCGACGACTCCAGTGGGCGCCGCGCCGCGGCACGGTGGGAGGCCGACACCCCGGTGTGGGTGGTCACCTCCGACGCACCCACCCGCGGCCGTCAGAAGGCCGGCTCTCAGGGCGAAGGTCTCGCCGTCGCCTACACCCAGGCCACCGGGGAACTCGTCGATGCCTGCTGGGGTCCGGCATGCCCGCGGTGACCAAACGGAAGCCTCGTGCCGGCCACACTCCTGACCAGTCGCGCCTCACAAATGGAGTCCGCTTCGTGAACATCCGACCCATCCGCCGGTTCCTACGAGCCGCGGGAACCGGCGTCTGCGCCGTCCTGCTCGCCGCCGGAACCATCGCCGCCAGCCCGGCCGTCGCTCGCGGCCCCCAGGCCACCGGCTTCGTTCCCGCATCCACCGTGTCCGCGGAGGAACTCGCACGGCTCGGCCCACCGGTTCCCTTCTCCGAGTACGTCGCCGCACAGCAAGGCCACGGCTCCGGCGGCACCCCCCGACACGAGGCTGCCGCCCTGTCCGCCGACGACGCCGACCTCAAGCAGGAATGCGCCAAGCGCCCCGAAGCGGACTCGCCGGCGGGCTGGGTCAAGAACCGCTTCGAGACCTGCATACACCGCCACTACGACGTGGTCCTGCGCAGGGAGGACGGAACCGAGACCATCGGACGCCTCCAGTTCGAAGCCTGGCTCATCGGCTTCGCCTACGACGGACAGCGCAAGGTCGACTACCTCGCCAGCGTAGAGGACATCATCGTCCAGACCGTCAACGGTGAGGACGCAAAGACCTGGTCTATCAACCAAGAGTTCACCTACCTCGGCGGCCCCGTCACAGCCCCCGGCACGCAGCGCCGCAATGATCTCCTCGGCGCATGGAACTCGAACCCGACCTGGTCACTCACCTACACCTCACCCGACAACGGTCCACTGTTCGACCAGGGGAACCAGCAGATCGTCAACACCACTGTGACCATGTCGATGAACGTCAAGTCGCCCAGCGCCCCCTCCAGGGGATGGCAGGACACGGACGCCGCGCACTCAGACGTCCGCTTCGACTACGCCGGCCCCACTGCGGGCAAGCACAAAGGCACCGTCTTCACCGCCGCCCGGGTCGAGCTCGTCATGAAGCTCTCCGACCCCGCGGTCCGGGAGAGCGCACGGCACATAGCGGATGCCCAGAACAACCCCGAACGCACCTTCCCCTCCTTCGCGGCCAAGACCATCCCCGGGGCCAAGGAGCCACTGCACCGTCTCGTAGACAGGGAAGAGCAGAAGAAGAATCGAGCCGCCGCCATCAAGACCTGTGACGATGTCTGGGGCGACTACACGAAGTCCGGTCTGGAATGCGACGAGTACCCCTTCGCCTCCACCAAGGAAGGCGCGAATAGGAGGGACAGTTCAGGTAAGGCCGTGAACCGATACTCCGCACGTCTCATAGACGGCGACGACAACGGCAAGGGCGGGAATATGATCGGAGAGGTCTACTCCGTCAACCGGCTCTTGGACGGCGACCCCTTCTACGTGAAGATCGTCCCCTAGCCGGACGCCAACTGGGGTAGTAAGGAGAAAGTGGTGCCCGTCCTCTTCGAGTTCCGTACCGAAACCTGGCCCGACAACGGCAAGATCGTCGTGTACGACTCCGACGCCACCGTTCCGAGCGACGAAGCCCTCGTCCAGAGCCGACGGGATGTGGTCGGTAGGACCGGTACGCAGATCTACATCCACAGCCTACAAGGAACCTCCCCCGCTGAGATCGTGTTCCGGGTGTGGGACGGTCCGGCGCCGGCCGACAGGGGTTGGGGGGCCGAGGGCGAACGCGAGGTGGAACTGGACACGGCCACAGGGTGTGTGGTCATCCGCGCATTCTCGCCGGAGATCGCCGGATGCTTCGATCTGCCGCGCCCGGGAGTCTACGAAGGACGCGTCTCCTGGAAGGGGCGCCAGGCCGCCGAGGAGCAGCAGAGCAGCTTGCACGCCCAACTGGCCACACCGGAAGGCCAACTGAACTCAGAGGCCGTCTTCGCGGCCCACCACGAGACGCTGGAAACCTATCGGATCGACCTGTGGTGGACAGCCGAGTCCGAGGACGACGAGGACGACGACTAGTACTCCAGCAGGACTTCTCCATTCCTGCTGGTCAACGGCTTGGGAGTGGGGAGTGTAGCGGGCGGGCGACAGGTCAGGGGCGATCTTCAGGGAACCGCCCCTCGATCGGAGATCGTCAGCTCCACCCTGCTGGGAATCCCCGACCTGCTGGCCGCGCCGACCCGGTGAACCGGCCTGACCTGGATCATCGCCGGACCCTGACCCAATATCAGCACCACCCGGACATGGCCGGGCCCCTCACGCTCGTCGATGTGAAGGGCCCGGCCATCAGCGTCCGACCGACCCGCTGTCCGACGTTCGGGTTTCACCCTGCCCCAGACGGGGAGTTCCGCGTAGCGTGACCGACGGACCGTGCACACCGGCCGCTACCGGAAGGGGAGTTCGTGCAGGCGGGGACCGTGCTGGACGGACGCTACGAGCTCGTCGAGCGGATCGGAGCGGGCGGCTTCGGCCAGGTGTGGGAGGCCTACGACCCGAAGGTCGACCGCTGGGTCGCGGTCAAGGTCCTCGCCGCGGACGGCAGCCCCGACAGCAGCCGCCAGGTCGCCCGGTTCGCCCGCGAGGCCGCGGTCGCCGGCGGCCTGTTCCACCCGAGCATCGTCACCGTCCACGACTTCGGCTCCACCGTCCATGACGGCCGCCAGGTCGCCTACCTGGTGATGGAACTGATCGACGGCGATCCGCTCTCCGCTGCCTTGAAGGACGGACCGCTTGGCCGGGCCGAGACCCTGGACATCGCCTACCGCGTCGCCGACGCCCTGGCCGCCGCCCACGACGCCGACCTGGTCCACCGCGACATCAAGCCCGCCAACGCAGCCCTGCTGCTGGCGTACATCGCGGACCGCGGCAACATGAACACCGCCACCGACCAGGCGTCCCGCTGGCTTTTCCCCGGCCGCCGAGCCGGCCAGCCAGCCCCGACCACCTGTCCGCACTCCTGGGCGAGATCGGCATCCCGGTCGCCGCCGCCCGCGGCGCCGCCATCCAACAGCAACTCCTCGAACTGCCCGCCCCCGTCGTCGCGGACGCCCTCGGCTACCACGACAAGACCACCAGCCGCCTCCTCAGAGAAAGCGGCGGGACCTGGAGCCGGTACGCCGCAGGCGACCACCTACGGTTACCATCCGGCTGGACTCCCTCTCCAATCGCCGACGGTTGAAGCTCAGATCACGTCCCGCGTCGGCTGCGGGTAGCCGATCTCGGCGAGGTCCTCGGCCAGGTCTGCGAGGGTGACCTCCGCGTTCAGCGATGCCAGGAAGAGCCCCAGGTACCGGACCGTGGACATCTGCAGCGCGAAGCCCAGCCGGTTGTGATCACCCCGCCGTTTCCCGATCAGCTGCCGGTCCACGTCATCGAGGTAGAAGAACCTCTCCATCTCCGGGCGCGTCGGCTCTTCCACGAACCGTCCGTACGCGCCCCGGCCTGCTCATCCGTCAGAAACTCCATCGGCACGCGGCGGACGGTATCCGCTGGCCGATCACCTCATACGATCTTCGGCCGAAGTCGAGCGGGCCGGGCGATCACTGTGCTAGCGAGCAAGATCGTTCCTTACCGCTAACCACGTCCTGATTGATCCAAGCAGTGACGTCCGATCAGCTTGGCGGCTGAAAAAGCGTGCGCAGTGCCAGGTCGACGACTTGGCGTAGCTGGTCGCGGGTGTAGCCGCTCGCCGCCTGTACGGCGATGCCGTCGCTGAGGGTGTACACCAGCCGGGCGAGGACGCGCGGATCGGTGTCTGCCGGGAGGTCGGCCGCCTGCTCGAAGCGGTGTCGGAGCGCGGCTTCGCCGGCCATGCGCCGGGCGATCACCTCCCGGCGGATCGGTTCGGAGTCCGGGCCGCAGGCGTGGACGCTGTTGACGCTCAGGCATCCGTGGGGGGTGTCGGACCCCGTGGTCAGCTCGACGGCCCCGAGGAGCAGCCGTTCGATGACGGTCTGCGCGGTGGGCGCCTCCAGGGCCTCGGCGGCGAAGGCCCCGGGGCTGGTGAAGTAGCGGTCGAGCACCTTTCGGAACAGCTGTTCCTTGTTGCCGAAAGCCGCGTACATACTCGGCCTGTTGATGCCCATGGCCGCGGTCAGGTCCGACAGGGACGTCCCTTCGTAGCCCTGCCGCCAGAAGACCTCCAGCGCCCGGTCGAGCACGGTTTCCGGGTCGAAGGCACGTGGGCGACCGCCTGACATGCGGCTCCTCCTCAAGTTTTTTACCTATCGGTACGTTACCCCTTGAATCCCGGTGCCGACTCTCCTAGTTTCGTATCGATCGGTACAGAACCAGGGAGGGCACATGATCAAGGTCGGGGTTGTGGGAGCGAGCGGCTGGGCCGGTGTCTCGCACCTGCCCGCACTCGCCGGACTCGCCGGGTACGAGGTGACCGCTGTCGCGACGACCAACCAGGCCAGCGCCGACCGGGTGGCGGCCGCCCACGGCGTGCCACGCGCCTTCACCGATGCCGGAATCCTCGCCGCCCATCCCGAGGTGGACCTGGTCGTGGTGTCGGTTCGGGCGTCCGGGCACGCCGAGGTGATCAGGGCCGCGCTGGCGGCGGGCAAGCACGTGCTGTCCGAATGGCCGTTGGGCGTGGACGCCGCGGAAGCGGATGACCTCGCCCGAGCGGCCGGCGCGGCCGGTGTCGTGCACGTCGTGAACCTGCAGGGGTACCAGTCCCCGGACGCCCGGTACGTCGCCGACCTGATCGCCGCTGGCACGATCGGCCGACTCGAATCGGCCGTCCTGGTCGCCGCTGGCGACCCCCTGGGCGGCCCCCGGATCGCACCGGAGCTGGCCTGGTCCACCGACCCGGCCGCGGGCACCTCACTGCTGACCATCATGGCTGGCCACTTCCTGGCCACCCTGGACCGGATAGCGGGCCGGTTGGTCGAGGTCTCCGCGCGGCTGCCCCGCCCGCACGACCACGTCGTCGTCACGGGAACCGGCCGAACAGTGCCCAACAGCGTCCCCGCCCAGGTCCTGCTCCACGGCGTCCTGGTGAACGGCGCGACCGCGTCCGTCGCCGTACACGGAGGCAGTGGGAGCCCGGACGGCTTCCTCGTCAAGCTCGTTGGTTCCGAGGGCACAGTGACGGTTGCCCACACCCGACCGGGCACGTACATGCACTGGACGGACTGGGACATCCGGGTCAACGGCGAACAGGTGCAGGTGCCTGACGACTACCGGACCGTCCCCTTCGACCCTGCCGGTGGACCGGTCGCCAACGTCGCGGCCGTCTACCAGGAGATCGCCCAGTCGATTGCCGAAGGGCGCCGGCCCCAACCCGACTTCCACACCGCCGCAGCCCATCACCGGGTGCTCGCGGCCATCGAACGCGCTGCAGCAACCGGCGCCACGGAAAAGGTCTGGTGATGATCCTGACCTGATCCCTTCCGAGGTGACGCAAAGTCACCGACAGGCGCGCGCCCACGACGAACTGACGACAGTTGAATAGGCGAGCCCACCAGTACCGAGGCCGAAATAAGCCAGTTCGATCATGATGGTTCTTCAGGATTCGCGAAGAACCATCATGATCCACCTCTGGCGACACGTGCAGAGGCCGGAGGTTGAGCCAAACCTGCGGGATGCCCCAAACCTCGGTTCACGGTCCGTCCGCTGGCCGAAGTCGTCGGGCAGGCCTACGTCGATTTCGCGGCCCTGAGGGACCGGTGAGGTCAGGGAGCGAGCCGGTGGTCAGCCCGAGATTGCCGCAACCATCGCTCGTTGTGCGTGACCGCCTCGTCCTGCAGCGCCTGGCCCTTGGCGTGGTGGTCGTCGAGGTCGCGGAAGATGGTGGCGGCCCGGGTGTGGGCGTCGATGGCCTCCTCGAACCTGCGCACCTCCTGCAGCGCGAGGCCGAGATTGTTCAGCGCCTGGCCCTTGGCGTGGTGGTCGTCGAGGTCGCGGAAGATGGTGGCGGC
>NZ_JBITCO010000043.1:12834-38594 GCF_044453265.1 Kitasatospora sp. NPDC051705
CCCGGGTGTGGGCGTCGATGGCCTCCTCGAACCTGCACACCTCCTGCAGCGCGAGGCCGAGATTGTTCAGCGCCCGGCCCTCGCCGTGGCGGTCGCCGAGGTCACGGCAGATGGTGACGGCCCGGGTGTGGGCGTCGATGGCCTCCTCGAACCTGCACACCTCCTGCAGCGCGAGGCCGAGATTGTTCAGCGCCCGGCCCTCGCCGTGGCGGTCGTCGAGGTCGCGGAAGATGGCCAGGGCGGTGGTGCTGACGGTAATCCAGTCGTCGAAGTAGCGCCGCCGGTCTAGGAACTCGGCGAGGTTGAACGCGAGATGGATGCTGGTCTCGGGATGGCCGAGGGTGTGGGCCGTGGTGGTGGCGGCGATCAGGTTGAGGTGTTCGGCGTCCAGCCAGGCCAGGGCATGGTCGCGGTCGGGGAAGCGGGGGGAGCGGGTTCCGGGCAGAGTGGACAGGTGGGTGTCGGCGGCTTCGGTGGTGCCCCGGTAGAAGTCGAGGAGGGCGGTCAGGGCGGCCTCGCGCCGGTCGGTGTCGGCGTGGGTGCGTCCGTGTTCGTCGGCATACAGGCGTACCAGGTCGTGCATGCGCCATCGGCCCCAGGCCTCGGCCGGTCCGGGCGGGATGACAAGGTGGGCGCGGGCCAGGTCCTGCAGGAGTTCCTCGGTCTGCCAGTGATCGGTGCCGGCCAGGTGGGTGGCGGCTTCGGTGGAGGTGTCCGGGCCGGGGTTGAGGGGCAGCAGCCGGAACAGGCGGGCGTGCGGGCCGTCCAGGCGTTGGTAGGACAGGTCGAACGCGGCGCGTACGGCGCGGTCCTTTCGCCGTAGCCGGTCCAGGCGGGTGTGCGCGGTTTCCAGGGCCTGGGCGAGGGAGGCCAGGGGGCGGGCCGGGCTGTCGGCGAGGATGGCCGCGGTGATCCGCAGGGCCAGTGGCAGGCCCGCGCACAGGCGGGCGATCGCCTCGGCATGTTCGGGCTCGTCCTTCACACGGGTATCACCCGTGCCCCGGGCCCGGTGCAGGTGGCCGTTCAGCAGGTCCACGCAGGCCTGCGGGTCCATGGGGCCGAGGTCGTGCAGGCGCGCGTCCAGGTCGAGGGTGTCGCGGGAGGTGACCAGGGTGGCAGTGGTGTTGTCGGTGGGCAGCAGCGGGCGGGCCTGGTCCTCGGTGGAGGCGTTGTCGATGACGACCAGGATCCGGCGTCCCCGCTCGGCAAAGGCCGCCAGCACGGTGCGGTAGAGACGGGAGCGGTCCTGCAGGCCGGCGGGGATGTCTTCGGCGGGCATGCCCAGGGCACGCAGGAACCCTTCCAGGGCCTGCTCGGGCGGTACGAGGCGTTCGGGGTCGTAGCCGAACAGGTCGACGAACAGCACGCCGCCGGGGAACCAGCCCGGCTCGCGCAACGCCCGTGCCGCGGCCTGCACGACCAGTTCGGTCTTCCCGACGCCGGCCAGCCCCACGACCGCCGTCACCAGGACCGCCCGCTCGCCGTGATGCACGGGGGACAGGGCGGAGATCAGGTCCTCCACCTGGTCCTCGCGGCCGGTGAAGGTGACGGAGCCGGGCGGCAGGCCGGACAGGGCCGGGGTGACCTCGGGCGGCAGCACCACGGTGATGTTCCGGCCCTGGATCACCGTGTTCAGGAAGACCCCGTCGCTGATCCGGTTCGAGACCGGCCCGTCCGGCCCCGGCGGGAGGTCGGTCACGGCGGTCAGCCCTGCGAGGTCGCCGGGCCGGGGGCCGGTTCGGCGGGAGGTGCCGGGGGCGTGGCGGGGAAGGAGGTGCCGGAGAAGTCCCGGCCCTGCTGCACCGGGGCGTGGAAGGTGCCCCCGCTGACGGTGTTGGCCACACCGCCGTCGCCCGTGCGCACGAGTTTGGCCCGGTCGTGCCACTGCTGCAGGCCGGTGCGGAACTCCGGGTCCAGCGCCGCCCGCACCGCCAGGGCGGTGCCGAGCGCGTGCACGTTCTCCGGGGCGGTGGACCGCTCAAGCGCGACCAGTTCCGCCTCTCCCGAGGACACCGCTGGCGTGCCGTCCGAACGTTGGAACGGACGGCGCACCAGCGCGCCCAGCGAGGCAAAGGCCTGCTTGCCCGCTTCACCGCCGGCCCCACCGGCCAACGCCGCCAGCAGGACCATCGAAATCGGCTCCACCACACACCACCCCTGTCGTCGCATCGCCCATCCCGGGCCATCACACGCTACGAGCAACCCCACCCGCAGGAGGGAAAACCGAACAACATCCCGCCACCGACCTCCGTATAGGACATCCCGTGGGTTCGGACCCGTCTTCGGCCCTTGCCCGGCGCGTGTTGGTCGGTTGTCCTGCGATACCCTGCACGCGCCGACCGAGATGGATCATGATGGTTCTTCGCGAATCCCGAAGAACCATCATGATCGAACTGGCCCATCTGCCGCCGTTATCGGAGTTGACCTGGGCAACAAGGCAACTGCGGACGGCGGAACCCACGGGATATCCCACACCCGCCTGTCGGCACAGCGCGATGCCCTGCGACGGCCTACGCTCGCCGCATGGCCACCGCTCCCACCCTGCAGGCGCCTGCGCGCCCGTCCGAAGACGAGGTACGCGCCCTGGCCGTGTTCCTCTACAACTGCAGCTGGGCGGCGATCCGCCAAATCGGCGGTTCCGACGCGTGCGCCGCGGCGGCCGTGGTGAATGCGTCGAGCGGTCTCGACCTCGCGCTGCGCGCCGAGCTCGGCCGCATCACCGCGCTGTACACCGAGCGCCTCAAGTTCCTGCACGCTGCCGGGAACGACTAATCGCTGATGTCGTCCACGATGGTGAGCAGGAAGCTCGGGCCCTCGGCCGTGTCAGCCACGATCGAGTTGCGCAGACGGACCCACTGGTAGCCGCCCTCGCGCCGGGACAGCCGCAGCTCCGCCCGGCCGGACTCGATGCGGGCGCGCTCCATCAGGGCCCGGTCCTCGGGGTGCACGAAGTCGGTGAAACCATGCTTGCAGAGCACCGCGCGGGGGCGGCCGAGCAGTCGGCAGAGCGCGTCGTTGACCTGGATCAGTCGGCCGAGCCCGCCACCGAGCAGCTCAGTGATGGCCATCCCGCTGGGCGCGTACTCGAAGAACTGGCGGAAGCTCTCCTCGCTGGCCCGCAGCGACTGCCGCTCCTTCTCCAACCGGGCCATTGCACGCTGTTGTTCCGCTCGGAGCCGGGCGTTGCCGATCGCGACGGAGGCCTGCGCGGCGAACCTCTCCAGTTCCTGGAGTGATGAGATGTCGGGCCGCTTGCCGCTGCGCGGGCGGTCGACCGTGAGGACGCCGAGCAGGTCACCGCCGGCGCTGTACATCGGGGCGAGCAGCCAGTCGGCAGGGTGCCAGTCATCGGCCTGGACAGGGACCGGGCCGTTGCCGATCCAGCGCGGGATGTCACTGGCGACCGCCCAGTCACGGTCCCACGGTAGGAAGCGCAGGGCGCCCCTTTGGTCGCTGACGCCGAGCAGCCGGTCCCAGGACTCCCGAAGGCTGACCTGACCGAGCAGCGCCGAGGGGCCGCCCATCGGGCTCTCCTCTAGTTCCCGGGTCGCTGCGACCACGAGGTCGCCGTCCGGCCGGACAAGGCTGACCACGGCGGCGTCGAAGCCGAGGGCGTGCACCGCGCCCTCGACGACGACGTCGAGCGTGGCCGCCAGGCTGGGTGCAGCGTTGAGGTTCATTAGGATCCGGTGCGATGTATCCGGGGCGACCAGGTCTTGAGAGCTGGCGGCTCTCCTTTCAGCGTCCGTCCCCTCGCGTGCTCGGTCGCGCTCGTTCTTGAGGGCATCCTCCGCGGCGTGGAGGCGGGCTTCCAGCCGCAGGCACTGTTCTTCTGCGTTGTGCTTCAGTGTCTGGGCACGTGAAAGCTCGGCTCGGAGGGCCTCGAGTTCGGCTTTGAGGCCGCGGATCTCGTCCCTGAGTTCGTCCGCGCCGCCGGGCCCTGTGTAGATGTCGAGTTCTGAGGAGCCCGAGGAGTATCGGGCTGTGGCCCAGTCGGTCTCGAGCTGCCGGTAGCGCTGTTCGGCTTGTCGGGCCCTGTCCTCGGCTGCCTCCAGCTCGCGTAGCAGGGCACGTTCACGAACGCTGGCGCGGTGGAGCTCGCGCTCGGCAACGCCGAGGCTCTCCCGGAGCTGGTCGAGCCGGTGCAGGGAGGGGTTGCGTACCCGCAACG
Organism: Kitasatospora sp. NPDC051705; assembly: GCF_044453265.1. Lineage (NCBI taxonomy): Bacteria > Bacillati > Actinomycetota > Actinomycetes > Kitasatosporales > Streptomycetaceae > Kitasatospora > Kitasatospora sp. NPDC051705. Next base: position 17,006 of record NZ_JBITCO010000043.1, read on the forward strand.
CCTCCAGGCGCAGGTGGTGGGCCTGACTTCGAACGCCCTCGGTGACGGGGTTTCCGTTGAGCTCGGTCACCTGTTCCAGGAGGGCGTCTACGAAGTCCGAAGCGGCGATCCGTTCGCCGCTGAGGAAGCGGGAGACTGACCCCTTGTTGCGATTCACGCGGGCAGCGAGGCGGGTCTGCGAGATGTCCAGAGCCTCGAAGAGCTGGTTCAGGAAGCTGATGAAGGCTTCGACCTCGGGCTCGTTCTCCCCTGCACGCCGCCCGGGTTGCCTAGTCGGTTTCTCCAGCACGCCGCCCCCTCCTCAAGTTCTCCCGTGTTGCATCCAGGTGGCAACTGTTGCGGCTGGTGCAACACCGACGTCTAACGGAAGCGTAGGCGACGGACCCAGGCCGACCAGCCGCCGGTTGAAGCCCTCGTGCGGTGACCGGCTGCGGGTCTTGCCCAAGGCCCCTGATGCGTGAGGGAAACGGAGAACAGAACGTGGACGAGCTGGACCCGCCAGGTCAGGCACCGAGCTGGGACGGGGTGGAACGCCGGGCCCGCCGCTCGCAACCAGATGCGGCGCCGGCCCAGGAGCCTGTCCGGCCCAACGGCGAGGGGCTGGGCCGACAGCTCCTCTTAGGGATCGGATCCACCGTCGGCGCGAGCGCCGTGATCTGGGTCGTGGAGTTCGTCGCCTCCCACCTCGACGTGCACTGGCATTGAGCCGGGCCTGGCTCGCGAAGCGTCGATCAGGCCGGCAACCCGCTGACTGAAGCCGCGGCTTCAAGCCGGGGCTTCAGTCAGCGCCCGCCACCGCACGAGAGCCCTGACCCGGTGATAACGGGCAGAGCCGCCGCCGAAGACACCTCCAGCTGGTGCCGACGCACGGCATGGGGCATGAGCAGGACGGCGAGTGCGCCGATGGCGTTGAGATCATCGCGGTACTGAGGCATCACGGCGCGCAGACCGCGCTGGACAGCCCAGAACGCGGCCCCTCATCGTGGGTGTACTGGCGCGCCTGCTCCGCGAGCAGAGTGAGCGCGGCCGCCGGGGTGCCGTAATCGCAGGCGGGTGGGCCGGCTGCGGCACAGGGCGGTAGCGTCGCGCCGCATCACGGTGACCAGGTCGACCACCGCTATCTCCTCCGCGGCCACGACAACGCCGGACAGTGCCCGGAAGTGCACGTCGTGGCCGGCGGCGGTGGTGAACCGGGCGGGGGCGCCGCGCGCGCTGACCCGGGCGTAGCAGTGGGCGGTGCCCTGACGGAAGTCGGCCGCGTGCACGGCCAGGACGAACAGCTCCCCCCGATACCCGGCCCGCCGGAACTCCTGCGCGTCGACGGCGAGCTTGGCGGGGTCGGCGGGGTGGTCTAGATGACGAGGTTGCCGCGGCGCTCGCGCACGGAGGCCTCGGCCCGGGCCTGCCAGGCCCAGTAGTCGGCGCGGATCGGCTCCGAGGCCCGGCGCGGATCGGTCCGCAGCAGCTGCAGGTAGTCGGGGTGCAGGACCTTGAAGTCGTCGCCCGTCAGGTGCACCGACCGGTGCAGGCCGCGGTGGACCAGGTGAGCGGCCCGGCCTGGGGCTGGACGGTCTCGAGTGTTGCCGTGCCCCTGCCCGATGCCGTCTCCGCAGGGCGGCTACGCCTTCCACATCGTCCGGCCGGACTTCACCCGGGACAGAGCAGCTCGCCACCACCCGCAAGACGACCTCCTGTCATAGTCCGAGACGGGCTCAGTAGCGTTGCCGGTGGGGACGTCGGGCGAGGTGGGCGCGAGCGTCGGTGCGGGGGACTGTGCGGCACAACTGCCCGGCCCGGGCCTGGCAGTGAGGGCAGGAGCGGGTCATCGCCTCGAGGTAGTCCTCGGTCTCCTCCCAGCCGAGGTCCCACAGGCGGGCAACGTGTGCGACGCCGGCGATCCGGCGCGTCGACGGGATACTGCGGCAGGCCCGGCCCGCGCGCGCGTCGCACAGCCAGCAGGCCCGGTCGCAGACCGGGCACCCGTCCGCGGTCCGTAGCTCGGCGCAGCACAGGATCTCGTGCTCGCCGGGTCCCAGGGCGGAGGCGTGGAGTGCGGTGGGGCCGGGCCTGCTGACGTCGTCGTCCCACTGCGGCGCGTCGGGGCGGTAGCGGTCGTCCCACGGGGCGCGGACGGCTGGCGGGGGAATGGTCGGCCGGCGGGGTCGCGGGGCCGCGGTGCAGTCCCGGGCTGCGCCGCGTCGTACGGGATGGACGCTGCTGCGGCCACCGCACATGACACCAGGTTGGGCCTTGCACTGTGGGCATCGCACTGCCAGCGCGGGGTCCTGGTCACTCGTCGCCACGATCGTCCTGTCTGGAGCTCTGGTCTTCCTTCCCCGATCCGGGGCGCCCGAACGCGTCCGGGCTCATCCGCCAGCCAACGCCGGCTGCGGCGGTCAGGGCCGCCACGGCCGACCAGAACACCGTGGTCCACACGGCTTCCGCCACGGCTCCTTCTTTCCCGGTCCGGGTGTAGGGGCGTGGTGGGGTCGCGCCGGTCGTGCCCGCCGTCGCGGCCGGACGCGTGGTCAGTGGCTGGCTTCGACGGCGACACCGACGAGCTGGAGAATCGCCTGTCCCCATGCCGTGGCAGCTATCAGGACTCCGAACACGACGGCGGTGAAGACGGTGAACGCCTCGTCCACACGGCTACGGGAATGGGTGGGGCGTCGGAGCCGGATGACGATGATGATCGCGAGGAACACGCTCGCGCTGACCGTGTACTGCACTGCCCACCCGGCCTCGGTTGACCCTGTGTGAGGCACCGCTCACTCGGTGCCCGATGTTGTCGAGGTGAGCATGCCAGAACAGTGCGACCGTACGGGCCGGTTCCGAGAAATCCGCCGGGTCCGAACGGTCCTCACCAGACAGCCTGTCAGGCCTGACCCGCTCAGCGGACCGGTACGGCACCCAACCTCCTCCCACGGTCCAGCCGCTGACCGCCACGATCCGGTCAACCCGGTCCGCGCGAGGGACAGAGTTCGCCCAGATCCCAGCGGCCCGGCACCACCGACTCCTACGCTCGCGAACACAACTCGTCACAAGGGGGGAACGCCGTGGCCCGAAGGCCCACACGACGACGCCGCTCGACCGCCCGCCGCATACGGCAGGCCCGAGAAAACCTGCTGCTCCTGGTGCTCGCGGCAGCGGCCGTGATCAGCGGGATGGCCGTCGTGCTCAGCTGGCTGGCCACCCACCTTCTGCTGGTCGGCGTGATACTGGCCGCGGCCACGGTGGTGGCGGCGGTCGTCCTGCGTGTGCGGGTACTGGCCCGCCGTCAGGACCTTGAAGCGCGGGTCGCGCAGCTGCGGCACATCGGCCCGTTCCTGAGCATGAGCCCGAAGGCGTTCGAGCACGCCCTGGCGGACCTGTGCAGGCGGGACGGCTGTACGAAGGTGACGGTGGTCGGCGGGGCCGGCGACCTCGCGGCGGACGTCCTGGCGACCACCCCGACCGGACAGCGGATCCTGATCCAGGCCAAGCGGTACGGGCCGAAGACCTTCGTCGGCTCCCAGGACGTGCAGAAGGTCAACGGCACCTACCGCGACGTTCACCACTGCGACCTCGCGGCCGTAGTCACGACCAGCTCTCTCACCAAGGCCGCCACCGCGTTCTGCACACAGGTCGGCATCCGCGTCGTCGACCGCGGCGCGCTCGCCCTGTGGGCGGAAGGCACCGGCAAGCCCCCCTGGGCCTGACCCCCGACCCGAGACCGCCGACGCACGCGAGCCCGGTCGGGCCGCCGGCTGCGCACTGGGAGCTCGGGCACTTCGGGCACGTCGGGTACCTCGGGCAGCGGTACCAAGCGGGGTGCCGGAAGCACCTCCGGCAGCGGTACCAAGCAGGGCACCGGCAGCACCTCCGGCACCGCGCCCGCCCCGGCCGCCCCGCCACCGCCCCGGCCGCCCCGCCACCGCCCCGGCCGCAGCAGCCGCGCCCGCGCACACCAAGGGCGAACGCGCTCTAGATTCTTGGGAATTGCGTCCAGGCGCCATCCCGCCCGGCGGATCCGCCCTACGATGATCCGGCATGGAGGACAAGCATCCCGAGGACGCCGCAGTTACCAGGAATGAAGCGTCCGATGTCGAAGTGCACGGCATGTTAATCCAGGCCAGAGACGTTCGCATTCGGCTCGCCGAACCGGACCCCGTCCCCGATATACCCGTCATCGTCACTTGGCGCTGGCTTACGCACGACAGTGTTGGCGTCGGGGACGACGAGGACGAGCAGGAAAGCCTCATGTCGGGTGCGCCAGCCCTGGAGATCCTCGTCGAGGGGCGCAGCGCGCAGGCGGCAGTCCTGAAGGAGCTGCGGCCTGTCGTCCTCTCTCGTCGTCCGCCTCGGCAGATTCGGTCGGCAATTGTCAACGCGGGCATCCTCGAAGTGCGCCCCTTCGAGGTCGACCTGGATCCCGAGGTCCCCGAACTGAGGTCTCTTGGAGCGGACTTCCCGTTCAAGGTGTCCCGCGACGACCCGGAGGAGTTCCGCGTCACGTGCACCTCGTCGCGGGATGAGGTGCGCTGGAGGCTGGAGCTCCGCTGGGTGTGCGCCGGACGCTCGGGGAGCGTTCAGATTCCCGAGGAAGGGAGCTTCGGAGTGTATCCATCGCTTCACCGCTGTCAGCCCCGGGCGGAGTTCGACCTCTCGGTGGATCCGGTGCCCGGGGACCCGATGGCTGACAGGTCTCTGGCAGAGGCGCTCATGGGGCTGGTGTCCGCCTCCGGCTGTTCCGTTGCAGAGATCATCGACCTCGGTCGCCATCATCTGCGGCCCCCGGCGGTCTTCGCCGGCCAGGCACTGCTCGACTGGCTGGAGGGCAGGTCTGTTCCGTCCGACGCCGACCTCTTCCAACGCCTCGTCTGCCTTCTGGAGGCCGCTGCCTCCAGAAGGGACCCGTGCTACCGGGGGCGGGGTGCGGGTTGGTGGGAGGACATGCGCCGAGTAGCCGAGGGTGGGGACCGGCACTAGTAGGGCTTGGTCAGGTTGGTCGTGGTTGGGCGTGTCCATTGGCGGGTTGTGGCGTTGAGGGTGTGTGACACCTGGGGAGATGGATGAGGTCCGGGAGGACCTGGAGTCGTTCGCGGCGGAGATGTTCGAGGCGTTCACCCGTAGCGATCAGCGCCGTTGGGGACAGGTCTACCTGCGCGGACTGCTGCTGGATGGTGGGCGCAAGTCGGTGGAGCCGATGGCGGCCCGGCTTGGCGAGGACGGCAACCGGCAGGCGCTCGCGCACTTCGTGACCTCCAGCCCGTGGGACCCGGCGCATGTGCGGGCCCGGCTGGCGTGGCGGATGCAGACCGAGGTGAAGCCGACGGCACTGATCGTCGATGACACCGGCTTCCTCAAGGACGGCGATGCCTCCGCATGCGTGTCGCGGCAGTACACCGGCACCGCCGGCAAGGTCACCAACTGCCAAGTCGGTGTCTCGCTGCACCTGGCCTGCGATCACGCCTCCACCGCCGTCGACTGGAGACTGTTCCTCCCCAAGTCCTGGGACCCGGCCTCCGAGAAGGCCGAGCCGGCGAAAGTCGCCCGCCGCGAACGCTGCCAGATCCCCGTGGACCTGGGTCATGTGGAGAAGTGGCAGCTTGCTCTGGACATGGTCGATGAGACCCGTTCCTGGGGCGTGCACGTCCCCCTCGTCGTCGCGGACGCCGGCTACGGCGACGCGGTGGCGTTTCGCCTGGGCCTGAACGAGCGGGGGCTGAACTACGTCGTGGGGATCTCCACCACCCTCACCGCCCAGCCCAGCTCCGCGCGACCATTCACCCCGCCCTACAGCGGAACCGGCCGCCCGCCGGTCGCCCGGTATCCCGAGCCGGCGAAGAGCGTGAAGGCCCTGGCGGTGGAGGCGGGGCGGACCGCGGTCAGGCCGGTGTCCTGGCGCGAGGGCAGCCGCCCGGGCAAAGGCCGCACCGGACTCAAGCGCATGTATTCGCGGTTCGTCGCACTACGGATCCGCCCGGCCGGACGCGAGATCCGCGACGCCACCGACGGCGTCGAGCTGCCCGAGTGCTGGCTGCTGGCCGAGTGGCCGGCCCAAGCGCCCGAGCCGGTGCAGTTCTGGCTCTCCGACCTGCCCGCCGACACCCCGCTGACCACCTTGGTCCGTCTGGCCAAGCTCCGCTGGCGCATCGAACACGACTATCGCGAGATGAAGCAGGCCCTGGGACTGGCCCACTTCGAAGGCCGCACCTACACCGGCTGGCACCACCACGTCACACTCGTCGCCCTCGCCCATGCCTTCTGCACCCTGCGGAGGCTGGCCCGGGCCCCAAAAGGAACGGCAGTGGCCTGAGCCTCTACCAGGTCGTCCGCGAGCTGCAGTTGCTCCTCGCCACCTGGACCGGACGCTGCCCGACCTGCCACCGCAACATACCCACACCCCTGCGAACCTGACCAAGCACTACTAGATGAGTGATGCGAAGGGTTAGTGGTCGTAGCCGGTCAGCGAGCGCATGACGGGCTGGCCGGTGTGGTGGTTGTGCCAGATCGCGCTGGTCAGGGCGAGGACGCGTTGTAGGACACGGACCATGACACCGCCCGGGGTGCGGCCATGGTGGCGTTCGAGGTCGAGCTGGGCCTTGAAGGTCTGGTTGACGGACTCGATGGTCTGCCGCAACGGCTTGAACACCTCGGCGCCGGCCCGCAAGGGCTCGCCCTTGCGGGCCGGGCGAAGCAGACGCACTCCCCATTCGGCGAGTTCGTGTTCGAAGGCGCGGCCGTAGTACTGCCGGTCGCCGATCAGGGTCTGGCCCGGGCGGGAGAGGGCGAGGCCGGGTTCGGCGTGGAGCATGCCGAGCAGGGTCTCGCGCTCGTCGGCCTTCGCGCCGGTCAGCGCGAAGGCGACGGGCAGCCCGTGCAGGGTGCACACCAGGTGCAGGCGCAGGCCCCGGAAGAACCGGGAGTGGCTGGCGCAGTAGCCGTACTCGGCCCATCCGGCCAGGTCGGATCGCTTGGCCGTCTCGCGGGAGCGCCCGCACTCCACCGGCGTGGAGTCGACGACCCACACGCTGTCGGTCCACAGCGGGGTGTCGGTCGCCAGCAGGCGGTTGACCCGTGCGATCAGGTCTGCGGCCTTGCGCAGGCGCCGGTTGTAGCCCGACTGCCCGAGCAGGTACGGGAACAGATGGCGCAGGTGGGCATTGGCGTGGCGGATCCACCGGCGCTCGGAGGTGAAGCCGAGCAGGGCCTGCATCACCGCGAGGGTGACCAGTTCGGCGTCACTGAGCCGGGGCGCGATGCCGATCTTAGGCCGCCACGGCGCCAGGTGCGGCGATTCCTTCAGCAGGTCGTCGGTCTTCACCTAGAGTGCGGTCGCGAGGGAGTCCAGGTCAGGCGTCACAACCGACCTTTGGACTCCCTCGCTTCATGTCATGCGCGCCAGCGAGCCCTTGGCATCATTCATCTAGTGGAGCCTGCACGGTGCGCGCTTATGCGCGGGTAGTCCGTGTTGCGGGGCTGTTGCCAGCTGTAGACGAATCAGTGGACCATGACAGGCATGGAGGCTGGGGCGGGGGAAGCGGCCAGGTGGATCATCGAGCAGGAAGATGAGCTTGTCTGTCAATGGTTGTACGGGGTGCTGGCGGACTGTGGGTCCGAGGCCCGAGAAATTCTCGATGCTCTCGGCCCACTGCGTGAGAACGGCACCGACTTTCTGGGGCAACCGAGGCCGGAGGCTCTGAACGCACTCCGGCACGTCTGCCGGTGGGCTCTCGACAGTCGCTTCCTCCCCTACATTGCCTTTGTTCCTTACACGTGCACGTTCCGGGGCTCGCCGCCCGGCCAAGCCTTCTTCGTCATGTCCTCCTTGGACCAGCAGCGCCTCCAGCAGGTGTTGGAGCCCACCGTCTCCCGTCGGGACTTCGAGATCGCACTGACGACGGCCCGCTTCCGAGCCGTGTGGCTAGCTCAGGCGTACTCCGAGCTGAGGATCGTGCGGCCGGTCCTCGACGCGCCTGTGGAACGGGATCCGCCGCGGCACGGACGCCTCAGGGACGGCATTGTCGGCCGTGCGTTCTGTGAGGAGATCGCCGAGCGGCTCATGGCGGGGCAGGCGCTCCGACGCGCCGCCGGAGAGCAGACCGTGCCCGCGATTCGGGCGTGGGTTACGGCGACGGCGGCAGTTCTAGATCGCGGTCTGACCAACGACGACATAGGTGAAGGTCTTCGACTAGTAACCCAGGGGCTCCGGTTCTGCGACTGGACCGTACCCCACCCGGTGGCACTGGCCGGCGCCTATCTGACGCTCGGCCTGGACTATCTCGAGAAGGTGGAGAAGCAGATGCCGGACCACATCGAAGCATCGGGCCAGGGCTCGCAGCGGGCGCCGGTCATCATCAACGGCAACGTAGGTGCGTTCAACAGCAAGGTGACGAACAGCAGCTTCGCGGTGGCCGAGACGATCCGGGGTATCGAGATCACCGTCGGCGCCCTCGATCGCGACGGACAGAGCGACACTGCCACCGCTCTCCGGGACCTCATCCACGCCATCCAGCAGGACCCCGCACTCGCGGACCACCGAGCCCAGCTCCTCGACCACGTCGCCGATGTCGCTGAGGCGGCCGCCGAACCGGACCGTCCGCGCGCGCTCAGCCGAGCCCGCCTGGCCATGGCCGCCATCACCGGCGCAGCCGGAGCGTCCGCCCAGCTTGCCCAAGCCCTCACCACCTGGCAAGACACCCTCGGCCGCTTGTTCTGAGCGGCCCGAGCACGTTCCGGGCAGTGGGAGTCAGCCGCGATCGTGGACAGAGCGATCACGATTCTGGCCCCTCGATGACCCGTCCGTATGGGGGCTTGAAACTGGGCATTCCAAGATCGGTTGTCCGCCCGTTCTTGGAGACGGCCTGCATGGCCGCGAGCTTCTCTATCGCGGAGGACAGGCTGACTTCGAGACCGGCGACTTCGCCGGTCCAGCCTTCGCGTTGGGCCTCGGCGATGCGGGCATCGAGATTGGTGATGATCTCGGTGAGACGAGGCATCTGGGCTGGATCCGGTCGCAGGAGCGGGCAGTGGATGCATGCTTCTCTGAACTTACTGCCGAGCCTTGCTCGTGGCCACGATGTCGATGGCGACTCGAAGCGGTGTCTCCGCATTCCCTAGTAGCGCCCGGGTGATTGCGATCGCCTGGATGATGCTCATGCCGTGCTCGGCCAGGAGCGTCTGGACGGCCTCCATTCCGTCGCTCTCAAGGACTGGTCGGGACTGCTCGACCAACACGGTCCAGCGTGCGGCCTCCTCAGGGCTTAGCCCGTTTACGTGGTCAAACACACTTCCTCCCCGTGATGAGCCGATGGGTTGTACTCACGTCTCGTCAGAGCCCAGTGCTGCACTCAGGACTTTGGCAGCGTCAGCGTATTGAAGGCGGTCGAACTTAAACGGGCCGAGTGCCGAATAGTCGCGCGTCTTGCGGTGGGGTTGCTCGAAGGAGTCCCAGGTCACGTGGTCAGGGGTCACTGTGATGCTGGCCATCAGCGGCCAGCATCCCCACTCACCGCATTCACAGCCGAGCACGGGCGTCTTCGGCCCCATCGCGCCGGTGGATCGTCCATGGAAATGGTCGTCCATCGGGCCGAACCGGAAGAACTGCGGGATAAGGCCTCCGTAGGCGTCGCCGGCTGGTTGCATCCCAGCTTCCGTCTCGAACTGGTCGATCAAGTCGGTGAGAGGGGTGCCGTCAATGCACGGGACGACTTCGAGCACGCCACGATCAGCGTGGCGACGGCAGACGAAGATGATCCCCTGGTTGATCATCTCCTGATTCTGGCAGCTCATGCCGTCCCCGTTCCTCCTGATTACTGGGCAGTCATGGCCGCGGTGGCGAGGCCGGGGAGACCGATTGTGGAGTGGGGATACCGAGGTCGACCACGGCCCGATGGTCACGGCGTTGGTCGATCTGAGCCAGCTTGCCCTCCGCACCGGCGAGGCTGACGTGCAGCCCTTCGATCTCGCCGTGCCATCCTTCGCGTTCGGCCTCGGCGATGCGGGCGATGAGGTTGTCGCGGATGTCAGCCAGCCGGGCCTGCTGGGCCGGATCAGGTCGGAGGAGCGAGCATCTGACACAAGCGTGCTCATGGATGCACGGAGATCCGAAAGCGCGTGCGCAGGTGCCGATGGACACTTTCCGCTTCTCGAAGTGAGCGAGGAAGGCGTCCCACTCCTGCTCCGTCGGGGTCCGGTACTCCTCGCTCGGGCGGGAGGTTCGACGGCGGGCGATGAACGCCCGGTGGGCTTCGATCGTCTCGGCAGGGTAGACCGCCTTGTAGGCAATCGTGGTTTCTATGCTCTTGTGACCGCAGATCACCTGGGCAATGTGCGGGGGCAGTCCGTTCATGATCGCGTCGGTGACGAAGATCCTTCGGAAGTCGTGGGGAGAGAAGGTCAGTGCTTCGCCTTCGGCGTTGGTCAGCCCGGTGGCGGCCAGCGCGTTGATCAGCAGCTTGCGGATTGCGGTCGGCCTGAAGGCGCGGTGCTCGGAGCCGATGCCGCGTTGGAACAGCAGTGGCATCGGCGGGTTCCAAACCTTCTCGCGGACGTCATAGGCGGCCACCAGCGGAACCGCGCCGCTGGGGCCGCGCAGTCGGCTGATGATGGCGCAGAGGACATCAGCGAGTTCCGGGCTGACCAGCAGGAGTCGCTCGGTGTCGGTCTTGGACGGAGCGATCTGTAGCAGCGGCACGACCTCTCCGGTGGTCGGGAGCCGGTACTGGGCGACGCTGTGGTGCGTGAGTTCCAGAAGTTCCTCGTTGCGGATGCCGGTCAGACGCAGGACCTCGATCGCGGCGAACGCCCAGAACGCTTCCTCTTCTTCATAGGTCAGGTTCCGACGGCGCCCGCTGAAGGTCTCCTCGGCCCAGGTGAGATGGTCGGCGGCCTTCGGAGCGATGGCTTTGCGCAGGGCCCCTCCGGTGCTGGGGATCAGCGTTCCGGGCTCGGTGTCTGCCGCCGCCCGGAGCAGGCCGGCGGGTTCGCGGCGCCGTCGGTCGGTGGTGCTGACCAGGATGGGGAGGACGGGGAGCCTCTCGCGGGTGCGCTGATCCATCCGGGCTTTGCGCCGCTTGTGTGGGTGCGGGCTGGCAGCTGGCCACCTGGAACTCCCCGCAGACGGGCGGTGCACGGCTCCTGCTGCGCGCTGGCGTCCCGGTTGGCTGGACCCCGCTGCTGCCACAGGGTCCCTGGGGACTGGGCGGCTGGATCGCCGTCGAGCACCAGGGCGACGGCCAGTCCGGCCGGTTCGTGGTGGGCACCCTCGGCCGGCCCCAGACCTTCGCCACCGCCGACCTCGCCCTGGACGTGTTCCAGCGACCCGGCCGACGCCTGGCCGACGTCGAACCACCCCGCGCCCCGGCCACCGCCGCCCGCACGTCCGCGGTGCCGACGCCCGACCTCACCCTGGGCCAGACCACCGGCCGGACCGCGCCCACCGACCGGAACCTGGGCGAAGCACGCCGCGACTACGCCCTCGGCGACGGCCTGGTCCCTCACCTGGCCTACCACCCCGAACGTCCAGGCCCTCGAACGACGAGGCCGCCTGCTCGGCTGGACCGAGGTCTACGACGACAACACCTCCTGGATCGTCCTCATCAACGGCCGCCCGGTCGCCGACGCCACCGACGGAATACCGCTGCTGTCCGTCAACCCCACCGACGCCCTCATCCTGCTGCGCCTGGCCCTCGACCAGGGTCTCGGGAACGGGTAGCCCGCCGCCGACCGCACGAGCCCGGGGTCTTTCGCCGTGACGGTGGCCCGGCGGCCGGACGACAGGCCTTCCGCGCGGAGCGGGACTCTGAAGCGATCAGCAAGGGCAAGATCACTCCTCGTACCACTGCTCTGCCCCGAGCCGGGCCTCGCTGATGACGCTGTCACCGACACGGGCAGCACGCACCAACACGCCGAGGCCGTAGATCTCCTTGTCCCCGCTGACGGGAAGCCGCAGGCCGAGGTCGTTGTCCGTGATGTACCTGACGATGTCGGCTTCGACGGCGGTGACCGGCCGGCCGACGAGCGGGATGCCGTCGAGGAGGACCTGGGGGCCGGATCGCCCAAGGGCGGTGACCGCAGCAAGGAGCGGGCCGCGGCCTTCCTCCCACCCGAGGTAGTGCGCGCAGACGCCGGCGGCCTCGAATCGCTCCTCCACCAGTCGCTCCTCCGCAGGGTCGCCTTGGGCCGCCCAGGGGGTGCCTGCGGGGAAGGGATGGTAGGTGCCGCGCGAAGAAGCCGTCTCCCCGCCCAGGGCAGCCGACACCTGCTCCGGCGTCATCTCGAACCGCAGCGGCCCCACCCGCTCCAGCGGCACACACTCCCACTGCGGCCGCTCCCGCTCGGGCCGTACCGTCCACGGCCCCGGTTCGGGAGCGGGGCGCCGGGAGTTGCTGCGCCAACTGGCCACGGTCGCGTCGCCATACGGGTTCTCGGCCAGGCCGGGCCCGGTCACCAGCAGGTCAGTGACCACGGCATCCCCCCGCTGCGGGAAGCCCTCGGCATCCGGCAGCCACTGCTGGACCGCCCCCACCGAGACACCCCACGCCGGCACATCCTGCTCCCCTTCGGCGTTCAGGACCTCCTTCACCCCGCACCGCAGCGCGATGCGGCTGATGTCCGCACGCACCTCGGAAGGCGCCCGGCCGACCAGCACCACGCCCTCCAACAGCACTAGCGGCCCGCGATTCGCATTGATGCCTACGGCCACCAGTTGCTCCCGCGGTCCGAAGATCGCGCTCACTCCGTGCTGGCGGTACCGGTTCCACAACCGCAGGCCGCCGCTGAGGACGCCGTGCGGAGCGTCCTCGCCCAGCGCCACGTTTACCTGTTCAGGAGACATCCCGAACCGCAGTGGCCCCACCCCCACCAGCGGATCCAGTAGCCAGCTCGCCCGGCCTCCGACTCCGACACCCATGCCAACCCCCGTGTTGCGTCCGGTCACCGGCCCAATGGGCCTGCAAGGAACCCCAACCTAGCGATGACCTGGGACATCAGGCGCAGCAGCGGATCGGCGATCTCGCCTGCAGCATCATCCGCCTCCGGCACCTTCGAAAGTCAGTCTGAAACGATCAGTTAGGCGGGTGGCCCCGCTGGCTCGGTTCCCGCGCCGGGCGTAGGCCTGCGGCTCCCGCTCGCCGGCTACAGCTCCGTCCACCCGCCCGCCCGCCTGCCCCGACCGCCGAGCGGGGCGCGGCTGGTCCGCGCTGGACCAGGTCCTCGATCCGGGCGGCGCCGGCCGGGACGCCGGCCAGCATCTCGGCGACGGCCGGGAGGATGAGTATCGGCTGCTCGCGTGGTTGGAACGGGCGGGGTGCTGGTGTCCGGGTGCGGACGGAGGCACGCTGAAAGGGGCGGGCCTTTCGGCGGGCCGGCCATTCGAGGCGGTGACGGTGCCTGCGGGTGCGGGCCGTGCGAAGGGAGTCACGGTGATCGAGGTAGGCGACATCCGCGAGTGGCGCACCCATGACGTCGTGGACGCGGGCGGTCACAAGGTCGGCACGCTGGAAGCGATCTACGTGGACACCAGCACCGACGAGCCGGCGATGGCGACCGTCCAGATCGGCCTGCCCACCCGCCACCGCCTGGTCTTCGTCCCCCTCGACGGCGCGAGCGTCGGACCCGGTTACGTCAAGGTCGTCTACGACAAGCCGCTGATCAAGGACTGCCCTGCCATCGGCACCGACGACATCCTGCCCGCCGAGGACGAGGAAGCGATCTTCCGGCACTACGGCCTGACCTACCAACCGGGCGCCGCAGGTGAGCGCCAGCTCGCCCGCCGCTGAACACCCCCGTCCCGCGAAGGAGGCGCGCGATGGTCCTCTTCCTCCTGATCGTCATCGTCGCAATCGTGCTCGGCATCGTCGGCGTCGTCGTCCACGGAATGATCTTCCTGCTCGCCGTCGGCGTTCTGCTGCTCATCGCCGACGTGGTCTACCTCGCGGTCCGCTCGGCCAGGAACCGGCGTTCCCTGCGCTGACCCGTCCCTGTCGGCCGGTGGAGCCGACCCCTCATGGCGAGGGTGCGGGCGGCGGCGGGAGTTCGTCATCCGCGAAGCGCCCGTCGAGTGGGCGCCAGGTGTTGCCGACGGCGCGGGGTACGTCGGCAGGCTTGGTCCGGCACATGGAGGTGTCGCGTATGGCCATCAGGAACGGCAGTACCGCAGGGGCTGGGTCGCAGGGGCGGCGCCTGGCCGACAGCCATGCCATGAGTGTCGTGGCCAGGGTCGGGCTCTGCGCACGGGGAGCGATCAACGTGCTGGTGGGGGTTCTGGCCGTGCGGATCGGGCTCGGCGCAGGGAGCGGTACCGAGGCTGACAGGTCCGGCGCGGTACGGACCATCGGCGAGCAGCCCTTCGGCCGCGTGCTGCTGTGGGCGCTGGTGGTGGGGCTGGCGGCGATGGCGCTGTGGCGGCTGTCCGAGGCCGCGTTCGGATCTTCGGTGCCGGGCGGTGACAAGTGGACCAGGCGCTTGGGCTCGCTGGTGCTGGCGGTGTTCTACGCGGTGATCTGCGTCGGCGTGGTGCAGACCGTCCTGGTCGGCGGCTCCTCCGGGGGCCGGTCCGGCAACGAGACGTCCAAGGAGTACACCGCGAGGGTGCTGGGCTGGCCGGGCGGGCGGCTCCTGGTCGGCGTGGTCGGAGCCGTCCTGGTCGTCGTGGGCGTGGTGATGGCGGTGCGCGCGGTGATGCGGAAGTTCGAGGAGGATCTCCAGACGGGTGACATGAGCCCGCGAACGCGGCGGGTCGTCGCGCTGCTGGGCATCGTCGGCGGTGTGGCGTGCGGCGCCGCCGCGGCGGTGTCCGGCCTGTTCATCCTGCTGGCCGCAGTGAAGTTCGACCCCAGCAAGGCCAAGGGCCTGGACGAGACGCTGCGCTCGTTCGCGGACACACCCGCCGGGCCCGTGCTGCTGATCGCCGCAGCGATCGGCTTCCTGCTGTTCGGCCTCTACTCCTTCTGCGAAGCCCGCTGGCACAAAACCCCTGAACAATCGGACCCGCCAGCGCGATGACGGCAGCTGTGCCGACAGAGCAACCGACCCCGTTCCCCGGGCGACACCGACAGCGCACCGACCCACAACCCCTCGAAAGGGGGCCCGACCCCACCCGCCACCGCTGCGGCCGGCCCACCGAAGCCCCGCCGGCCGCTCGCCGCGCCGCTGGCACAGCGACGGCATCACCGTGGTAGTCAACACCCATGCCGATGAAGCCTCCCGACCCAGAGGGCCGCTCGTCCCTGTTCGGGCGGCTGCGCCGCAGGGTCGGCCGTTCGCCGGCCGGGCGGGGGTGGAGGCGGGGCAGCGCTCTCGAGCTGTGGCAACGGTCGCTGGGCTTCGCGGCGCTCGGGTTCCTCACGCTCGTGCCGCTGCTGATCGTCGTCTCAGCGGCCGACCCGGCGAACGGGCAGGGCTTCGCACAATGGCTGGGCGAAGTACTCGGCGTGTCGGCGCCCTCCAGGAAGAAACTCGAGCAGCTGATCGCCCTGCCCGGCCAGACACTGCGGACCACGACGGCGTACAGCCTCGCCGCCCTCGCTGTCTTCGGCCTCTCATTCGGGGCGGCGGTGCAGACCACCTACGAGAAGATCTGGGGCCTGCCACCGGCCCGCTGGTCGGCCAGGTGGCGGCACATCGTGTGGCTCGCCGCCCTCATCGGGCTCCTCCTGCTGTCCTCCACCACCACCCTGTGGCGGCAGACCCCGCTCGGCGGCGTCGCCGCAGTGCTGAGCGCCATCCTGTTCCTCTGGTGGTCGCAGCGGTTGCTGCTCGGCGGACGGGTCCGCTGGAGCGCCCTGCTGCCCGGCGCCGTGGCCACGACCGTCGGGCTGCTCGGCCTGAGGGTCTTCTCCCGGTTCGTCTTCTCGCCACTGATCGCCACCAACACCCTCGCCTACGGACCGATCGGCACCGTCCTGGTCATCCAGTCCTGGCTCGTCGGCGTCGGCGCCGTCGTGTACGGCGGCGCACTGGCCGGCCGGCTGCTCCACGACGAATATCCCCGCGTGGCAGGTGCACTGAAACGACGAAGGTGAGGCCGGGGCCGTCCCAGAGGGCACGCCACCCCACCGAGAGTGCGGTCCGTCAGGCCACGGCCCGGCGGACCGAACGCAGGAGAACACCGCCCACCGGCACCAGGCCGCGGCCACACGCAGGCCCGGCGGTGAGCGCGGGCAGGCTGGCGAGCGATGGAAGCAGGCCCGGCACGGGGGGATGGCGGGATATCAACCCTGCGATAACGCCGGACGGTCCTACAGCTCCGTCCACCCGCACGCCCGCCCGCTGCCGCCGAGCGGGTGCCAGACCGGTGCGGACGGGCCGCGCTGGACCAGGTCCTCGATCCGGGCGGCGCCGGCCGGGACGGCGGCCAGCAGCTCGGCGACGGCCGGGTTCTCCTCGGCGGCCAGCCGCAGGTCCGCCACCGCGCCGCGCACCCCGGCGGCCGCCGTGCCGACCAGGACCACCAGCAGCCGCGGGAACGCTCGCCAGCGGCGCTCCCATGCCCGGCCCCGGCCCCGGCCGCCCGGCCCGGCCTGCTCCCACAGGGCGGCGCAGGCCGCCAGCTGCGCCGCGGTCTCCTCGGCGCCGACACCCGTACGGTGGCGTTCGACGAACGCCCGCAGCCGGTGCCGCTCCTCGCCGGTGCCGGCGGTGTACGCGAGCTCGGCGGCGGGCCGGTACACCCCGCCTTCGCCGGCGGGCAGCGCCCGGGCGGGCAGGAGGTCGAGCGGGCCGCAGTCCTCGCCGCGCTCCCGGGCGTCGGCCACGAAGGCGGCGTGGATCCGCCCGACGTCGAGCAGGTGCTCGCGCCCGTGCCGCACTGCGAACTGCTCGCCGTCCAGCGTCTGGGCGTCCGTGCGGCGGGCCTCGGGGAAGGTGGCCGCCACCGCTGCGCCCTGGGCGGTGAGGTGCCAGGCCTTCGCCCGGCCGGCCTGCGGCAGGGTCACGAAGTCGGCCAGGCCGTCGGTGTGCAGGCGGGTCAGCCGCTTCTGGGTCTGCTTGATCCCGGCGGTGCCGCCGTGCAGCTGGTGGAGCTGCTCGGCGGTCGCCAGCGTGAAGCGGTGAAGCGTGACCAGGACGTCGTGGTCGGTCTCCAGATCCCCGTGCACGAAGGTGCTCCCTCATTCCGAAGCGCGGGCTTATCCCGTGCTCGGAGAATGGAACCCCATGAAACTCACCGGATTTCTCACCATCAAGGTTGGTAGTCCATAACGATCTGATAACTCCCACCATCAAGGTATCCCACGTTCTAACCGGTCCGAAATGCGGTCCGTAATCCCGTCCGCCAACCGGTCCCGACCTTGGGGCCCTCGTCGGACCGGTCGGCACGTTCCTGACCTGCTGGGATGGCCGTCAAGGTGCCTTGGTGAGTTTCCTTGGTGGCCCATCAAGGAAACTCACCAATGCCTTGGTGGCCCTGGTTAGTTTGCCGGACCGCTTCCGTTCCCCCTGCCGTTTCCCCCTCCGCTGCCCCTACCGGCCACCTCGCGCCCGGGAGGCGAATCCGCCCAGCTCAGCGCCCGAATCCGGGCCGCCGCCGCATTCTGACAACCCTCTTCTCCCGTCTTTCTGCTTTTGGTTTTGGTTTGTGGTTGTGGCGTTGTCGGTTGGTCGGTTCGGGTTGTTGCACCTGCGGTGGGCTTTTCCTTTTCTCGCGTCCGGCTGGTGCCGGCCGCGCGCTGGTCGGGGGCGGCGGCGGGGGCCGGATCCGGGGTAGTGGGAGAGGGCGCGGCACGCGGGCCAACAACGGGCTTGGCGGCTGTCAGGAGCGCCGGATATCCCTCAGAGGCAGCAGCCGACCACGACCACCGGGAGAAGCCCGTGAGCACCCGTCAGAGCCTCGCCCAACCCGACGACAACGACGACCAGGCCGACGCCGTCGAACCCGCCGAGCCGACCGGCCGGGACGGACCGCGTACCGGCGCGGCACCGCCAACCCCAACGGCTCGACCACCGCGCTGCGCGCCGACGTCCTCGGCGCGCTCGGCGTCCTCAAGGTCGCCACCGCCGACCAGCTCCAGCGCCTGCTGCGCCCCCGGGCGGCGTCGAACACCGTGATCCGGCAGGCGCTGCGCGATCTCGCGCTGCACGGCCTGGTCGCCTCTGACGGCAACACCCGGGACCGCCACAAGACCTGGCGGCTGGAGGGAACGGCCGGACTGGAGGCGGCCAGCCACGTCCTCGGCCTGCCCCGCGCCGACATGGGCTCTACTGCCCGGGGCGCCGGACGCTCCGGCGCCCAGCACGCGATGGCGGTCAACGAGACGATCAGCGCGTTCGTCCTGGGCGGCACCGCGTCCGAAGCCGCGGGCGGGGTCGGCACCGTGACCGATTGGGCGACCGAGGTGGAGTTCCTGCTGCCGGGCGGCCGCCGCAAGGTACGCCCGGACGCGGTGCTCCAGGCCCCGGAGATCGGGGTTCCGGTCCTGATGGTTGAGGTCGACCGCTCCACCATGGCCCCGGAGCGGGTCGCCGCGAAGTTCACCGCCTACCGCGAGCTGTTCCGCACCAAGGTGAAGAGCACCGACCCGGCGCTGGCCGAGCAGGACCCGACCGACCGCACGGTGCACTGGTGGCGCCGCACCTACCCCGGCCCCCACACCCGGCCCGGCTACCCGCCCGTCGCCCTGGTCGTCACCGGCGCCGGACCCGTCGCCCTGGCAGGCCGCCAGGAGGCCGTGGCGGACCTGTCAGCCGAGATCTGGCGCGGGCAGTGGTGGACAGTGCCCCAAGACGACAACGAGGGCGACGGCTGGCGCGAGTACGACGACGCCGTGCCCATCCTCGCGACCACCCTGGAGCTGCTGGCCGAGCACGGCCCCCTCGGCCCCGTCTGGTGGCGCTACGGCCGCCCCGGCCGGCACTCCCTGCTCGACGCCCTGGAGAACCCGAACAACCGCGCCGCCTACAACCAGCGCCAGAAGGCCCGGGAGAAGAAAGCCCGCCAGGAGCACCGAGATTGGATGCGCACTCTCGCCTGCGCCGACTGCGGCAACATCCCCAAGGAGGAGAGCACCTGGCACTACGGCCCCGACGGCCGCCACGTGGAGTGGACCCGCCAACCCGGCGGCCGCTGCTGGACCTGCCACCAGGAACACACCGAGCGCCTGGAACGGGAGGCCCAGGAGCAGCTGGAGGCAGCCCGGGCGGTGAACGCCGCGCTGCGCCCGTGCTGGACGTGCCGGGGCTCGATCGGAGGGAAGGAGGGCTCGAAGCTGGAGCTAACCGAGAAGGCCAGTCCGGATCGGCTTGAGTGCCCGCAGTGCGAACAGGACCGCGCCGTCAAGGACTTGGGCCCGCTGGTGCTGCCCACCCCGACCAAACGCGAGCAAGTGGCCGCGCTGGTCTCCACGCCGGACGACCCGTGGTGGGAGGTGCGGGTGCTCCACGCGAAGCTCTACCCGGTCCGGAGCCGCAAGGCGTGACCTGCTCGTGCTGTGGCGGGTTCAGCGGCGTTGCTGGTGGGGGCGTTTGGCGGGGGGCATGGGTGTCGGTCCGGGAAAACGGTACGGCACTCCGGGCAGGGAGGCTGCTCATGCGATCATGACGGTGACGACTACTGAGATCACGGCCACCACTAGCCCCAGAACGCCGACGACAGCCCCGATGGCTCCAGACAATCCGGGGCTTGTCGTCAGGTGCTGCCACCAGAGCATCGGAGTCGGCGTGATGCGCAGCCGCGTTCGGACCAGCCAGTCGGCGAAGAACTGCCAGCTGAGAAGCGATACCGCAGCCAGGGCCATCCCGCCGAAGAGGTATCTGTCGCCGCTCTGGTCAAGACCGATGTAGTCGACGAAGAGCCAGAACAGGAAGGTCTGCATCGCGACATGGATCATCCACGGCCAGCCGCCTGCGAGACGACGCACGCCTTGAGACTGCTTCAGGGTCTTCGTCAGAACGTCGAATCTGTCGCGGGCCGCAGCTACGTCAGGATCACAGACTCGGACGCGGGTAAACCACCGCGAGTCGGTTACCGCGACGATGCCGAGGAAGATCGTTTTGAAGTGACCTTGAGGGTTCTCAAGGTCGCCCATCGTGATCTCGACGCGCGGGTCGTTCGGCGCGCTTGCCGTGCTCACTGTCAGCCTCAGCGCAGCAAGGGTCTTCTGGCCGACCTCGGCTTCCAGACTGGCGAGCGAGCTGGACATCACACGGAAGCCGTCGCCTTTCCCAGGACCGTCCCCTACCCATCCCGAACCTTCCCAATGAACGACGGTGGGCTCTGAGTAGCCAGCTGTTGCCCCGTTTTGCAGGTCTTCCAAGTGCTTGCGCTTCAAGTGGCAACCGGCGAACTTCTGTTGGCGAGACCAGGTCAGCATGGCCCGTACCCTAACGGCTACTGGGGAGCCGGGTGGCTGGTTCAACTGAACCGAACCCGTCGGCTCGACCACCTGGTCGACCGGACCTCGGGCCGGTCTGTGTTGTCGTTCGGGAGGTTGAGAGCCTCGGGTCGTTGTGGTTGCCGCTGCCTACGGACAGGGAGCGCAAGCAGTACCGGCGCGGCAGGTTCGCTGATCCGTGGGGGGAGGGGAGGAGGACCGCGTGCTTCACGCCAAGCTCTACCCGACGAAGGGCCGCCTGGTGTGACCTGTTGGTGTTGGTGGGGGTGAAATGGCCTCTCTCGCTGGGTTGTCTTGACCTTTGGTTGTGCCTGTTGGAGGCTCCGGTGGGGTTGGTGCCGTCCGGGGTTTGGTGACTGTGTGTGGTGGTGGTTGGGGGTCGGGTCGGGGTCGCTCGGGGGGCCGGTGGGGTGTTGTGGGTTGTTTTCGGGGTTTAATTCCGCCGGTAATTCGGTCGGGTTGTTTTGGTGGCGCGGTTGCCGATAAGGGCCTGAATTCGGGTTGGAATTGCGGGTCAGGGGATGGCGGCGGGGGTGGGTGTTCGGTTTGGTGGGGGTCGGGCCCGGTGTGGTCCGGGCCTGCTGCGCCTGCTCGGCCGCCGTCGTCCCGGGTCCGCTGTCCAGGCCGCGCCCCGTCCGGGTGCTTGCTGCCGTCGTCGCGGTCCCGTCGTGCTGGCCGTCGTCCGGGTCGCGCCGCCGTCCGGGGCCGTCCGGGTCTGGCTGTGCCGCCGTCCCGGGCCGTCCGTCGTCCCGCTGCGCCGCTGTCCCGGTTGGACGGCTGGGTGGCCGTCAGGCCGCCGTGGAGGCTGTTCTGGCGCTGTTCTGGTGGTGGGTGGGGGTTGTCGCGCGTGCTGTCGCGTTGCCTGTCGCGATGGGGTTCTGTCGCGTGTTGTGACGTGGGCGGATACCCCTGTTCCCCTGTGTGTGGTCCGGGCGCGACAGGTGGGTGCGACAGGGTGCCGGAGGGTGGGGCCGCGGCTGCTGCTCGGTGGTGTCGACGACCGCCAGGTGCTGGCGGTCCTGGCCGCCGTCCGAGGCGCTGTCCGGGGCGGCGGGGCATGGCCGGGACGGCGGCCGCCCGGGAAGGCCGGCCTTGTCGGCGGCCTGGTCCTGGTGGTGGTGTTCGGTGGCCGGGTGCTGGCCGGGTGGCCGGTGGTGGGGGTGCAACGCGGGGGTGCAACGCGGTGTTGCGGTGGGGTGCAACACGGGGCCGTGTTGCGGGTCTGACCAGGTGTTATGTGGCCGTGGGCGGGGGTGGGTGGGTGTGTTGCACTTCGT
>NZ_JBITCO010000044.1:0-38488 GCF_044453265.1 Kitasatospora sp. NPDC051705
CGGCCGCATCGTCGACGAACTCCACACGCCCACCGCCGACACCGTCCTGGACCGCATGCGCCGCTTCGACGCCAAGGGCCGCACCAGCTGAGCCCGTTCGACCCCGACGCCACCGAACCACGAGCCCCCCAGGACTGACACTCCCCCATGTTCCGCACCGCACTGCGCAACGTGCTGGCCCACAAGGGCCGGCTCCTCATGACGACGCTCGCCGTCCTGCTCGGCACCGCCTTCGTGGCCGGCACGCTCGTCTTCTCCGACACCTTCGGCAACGCGCTCAGGACCCAGAACTCCAAGAGCTACACCGACATCGCCGTCACGGTCAGCGACCACGAGGCCGTCGGCCGCGGCTACGACCGCGGCGACCGGGCCGAGGCCGGCCCCTCCCTCACCGAGGACACCCGCACGGCCGTCGCGGCGCTGCCCGGCGCCGCCGACGCCCGCGGCGTGGTCAGCGGCTTCGCCGGCATCGCCGACCGCAAGGGCGCCCTCATCGGCGACGGCTTCTCCACCACCGGCACCAACTACGTGCCGGGCGCCGACGGCACCGACCCGCGCTACCCGCTGGTCGAGGGCCGCGGCCCGAAGGACGCCAAGGAGATCGCGCTCGACACCAGGACCGCCGACAAGGGCGGGTACAAGGTCGGCGACACCGTCCGCGTCGCCGTCAACGGCCCGGTGATGGAGCTCAAGCTCACCGGCACCCTGCACACCAACGACCCGCGCGTGGTGGCCGGCGGCTCGCTCGCCGCCTTCGACACCGCCACCGCCCAGCGGCTCTACCTCAGCCCCGGCCACTACGCCGAGCTGGACGTCAGGGCCAAGCCGGGCACCGACGACGCCGCGCTGCTCGCCGCCGTGAAGCAGGCCCTCCCGCAGGGCGACAACCTCGAGGCCAGGACCGGCCGCGAACTCGCCGCCGAACAGGACCGGATGATCGAGCAGGGCACCCGGATGCTCAGCACCTTCCTGCTGGGCTTCGCGGGCATCGCCCTGTTCGTCGGCGTCTTCATCATCGCCAACACCTTCGCCATGCTGGTCGCCCAGCGCACCCGGGAGCTGGCCCTGCTGCGCGCCGTCGGCGCCAGCCGCCGCCAGATCACCCGCTCGGTCCTGATCGAGGCGCTGCTGGTCGGCCTCGCCGCGTCGGTGGGCGGTCTGCTGGCCGGCATCGGGATCGCCGTCGGGCTCAAGGCCGTGCTCAACGGCCCGATGGACGCCAACCTGCCGGACGGCCCGCTGATCATCGCGCCGTCCACGGTGGTCACCGCGATCGCCGTCGGCGTCCTGGTGACGGTGCTGGCCGCCTGGCTGCCCGCCCGCCGCGCCTCCCGGATCGCCCCGGTCGCGGCGATGAGCTCGGTCGAGCAGCCCGCCACCCAGAAGAGCCTGCGGGTGCGCAACGCGATCGGCCTGCTGTTCACCCTGGCCGGCGGTGGCGCGCTGGCGGCCGGCGTGGGCGGCAAGGAGGTCAAGCTGGTCGGTCTCGGTGCGGGCGCGCTGCTGATCGGCGTGTTCGTGCTGACCCCGCTGCTCTCCCGGCCGCTGATCGCGCTGTTCGCCCCGCTGCTGCGCAGGCTGTACGGCACGCCGGGGAAGCTGGCCCGGGAGAACGCCGTCCGCAACCCCCGGCGCACCGCCGCCACGGCCTCCGCGCTGACCATCGGCGTCACCCTGATCACCTCGCTGACCGTGGTCGGCGCCTCGGTGAACGAGGCCCTGGACAAGTCCACCGGGAGCGACCTCAAGGCCGACTACGCCGTCGCGATGAAGAACTTCTCGATGCTCTCCCCCGAGGTCGCCACCCAGGTCGCCAGGACGCCCGGCGTCAGCGCGATGAGCGTGGAGCGCACCGTCCCGGTGAAGACCGCCGCGAACGGCTCGCACGGCACGCACGGCACGCACGGATCGGGCGACGCGGACGGCCCGGACGGCACGACCACCGAGTACCTGCGGGCCGTCGACGCGGCGACCATCGACCGGCTGGCCACGATCAAGGTCAAGGAGGGGTCGGCGGACGCGCTGAAGCAGGGCCGGCTGATGGTGAGCGCCGGCACCTCGGAGCGCACCGGCTACCGGGTCGGCGACGCCGTCGCGGTCACCTACCCGGACGGCACCAAGGGGTCGCTCACCGTCGGTGCCGTGCTGGAGGCCAACACCGCGCTGGCCGGCTTCGTCGCCCCCGACGCCGTGGTCGGCCCGCACGCGGCGCCCGGCAGCGGCCTGGAACGGATCCTGGTGAAGGGCGCGGACGGCGCCACCGGCGGGCTGAAGCAGGCGCTGCGGGACGCCACCGGCGGCAACCCGCTGATCGCGGTCAAGGGCGACGAGGACATCAAGGCGGAGAGCCGCCAGATGGTCACCAACGTGCTGAACGTCATGTACGGGCTGCTCGGGATGTCCGTGGTGATCGCGGTGCTCGGCGTGGTCAACACCATGGCGATGTCGGTCTACGAGCGCCGCCGGGAGATCGGCATGCTACGGGCGATCGGCCTGGACCGCCGGGGCATCGGCCGGATGGTGCGACTGGAGTCGCTGCTGATCGCGCTGTTCGGCGGCGTGGTCGGGATCGGGCTCGGCGTCCTGGTCGCCTGGGCGGGCAACCGCACGATGGCGGACTCCTTCAAGGACATGACCACCGTGGTGCCGCCGCTGCAGATCCTCGGCTTCCTGGTCGCGGCCGCGGTGATCGGCCTGCTCGCCGCCCTGTGGCCGGCCCGCCGGGCCGCCCGGATGGACATCCTGGGCGCGATCAAGAGCGAGTAGCGGCCCCGCTCACGTCACCCCGGAGCCCCGGGCGGTCCAGGACCTCCCGGGGCTCCGCCGCGTCCCGGCCCCGCCCCGCACACCCCTGCCCGACCCGGACACCCCCGCCCCGTACCGCGGCCCCCGGCGGGGTGCCGGGGGCCGGACGCGCGACCGCCCCGGCCGGCGGGGGCCGGTCGGGGCGGGGCGGGGGTGCGGGAGGTCAGGCGGCGGGCTTGGCCGCGACGGGCTTCGCCCGGCCCCCGAACAGGTTGAAGAAGACGGCGAGGGTCGGCGCCAGGTAGAGCAGCCAGACCACCAGCTGCAGGACCGTCGGGTCCGGCTGGAAGTTGAAGACGCCCTTGAGCAGGGTGCCGTACCAGCTGTCCTTCGGGATGGTGCTGGAGATGTCGAAGGCCTGGCTGTGCAGGCCCGGCAGCCAGCCGGCCTCCTGCAGGTCGTGCACGCCGTAGGCGAGTACGCCGGCCGCGACGACCACCAGCATGGCGCCGGTCCAGGTGAAGAACTTCGCCAGGTTGATCTTCAGTGCGCCGCGGTAGAACAGCCAGCCGAGCACCACCGAGGTGAGCAGGCCGAGGGCCGCGCCGATCAGCGGGTTGTAGCCGTCCCCGGTGGCCTGCACCGCGGACCAGATGAACAGGGCGGTCTCCAGGCCCTCCCGGCCGACGGCCAGGAAGGCGGTGACCACCAGGGCCGTGGTGCCCATGGCGACGGCCGCGTCGAGCTTGCCGTGCAGTTCGGTCTTCAGGTGCCGGGCGGTGCGGCGCATCCAGAACACCATCCAGGTGACCAGCCCGACCGAGATGATCGACAGCGAGCCGCCGAGCGCCTCCTGCGCCTCGAAGGTGAGCTGCGAGGAGCCGAACTGCAGCACCGCGCCGAAGGCCATGCTGAGCACGACGGCCGAGACGACGCCGGTCCACACCGGCGGGAGCTTGTCCCGGCGGTCGGTCTTGACCAGGTAGGCGATCAGGATGCAGACGACCAGGCTGGCTTCGAGGCCTTCGCGCAGGCCGATCAGGTAGTTGCCGAACACGCGGGCTCCTGGGGGGTGTCGAGGTGGTACGGGGGAACGCGGTCGGGATCAGCCGAACAGGGCCTGGCCCCACCACTCCCCGGGCTTGCGGACGCCCGCCGGGCAGGCGAAGTGGGCGGAGCCGACGTGCTGGATGTACTCGTTGAGCTTGTCGCTGCCCGCGAGCCGCTGCTGGAGCGGGACGAAGGCCTTGCGGGTGTCACGCTGGTAGGCGAGGAAGAACAGGCCGGCGTCCAGGCGGCCGAGGCCGTCGGTGCCGTCGGTGAAGGAGAAGCCGCGGCGCAGGATCATCAGACCGCTGTTGGCGTCCGGGTGGGCCAGGGCGACGTGGGAGTCGGCGGGCATGGCCTTGAGGTCCGGCGCGTCGTGCTCCTTGGCCTTGCCGTACGGGGCGCCCTCGCCCTTGGTGCGGCCGAAGACGTCCTCCTGCTCCTTGAGCGAGGTGCGGTCCCAGGTCTCGATGTGCATCCGGATGCGCCGGGCGACGAGGTAGGAGCCGCCGGTCATCCAGTCGGCGCCGTCGCCGGGGGCCGCCCACACGTGGTCGGCGAGCTTGGCGGTGTCGGTGCCCGCGATGTTGTGGGTGCCGTCCTTGAAGCCCATCAGGTTGCGCGGGGTCTGCGCGTCCGGGGTGGTGGAGGAGGTCTTGCCGAAGCCGAGCTGCGACCAGCGGATGTTGACGGTGCCCATGCCGATGCGGGCCAGGTTGCGGATGGCGTGCACGGCGACCTGCGGGTCGTCGGCGCAGGCCTGGATGCAGATGTCGCCGCCGCTGCGCAGCGGGTCGAGCTTGTCGCCCTTGAACGCGGGCAGGTCGATCAGGGCTTCGGGGCGCCTGGCCTTGAGGCCGAAGCGGTCGACCGGCTGACCGTCCGGGCCGGTCTTCTCGAACAGGGTGGGGCCGAAGCCGATGGTGAGGGTGAGCCGGGAGGCGGGCAGGCCGAGGGCCTCGCCGGTGTCGTCCGGCGGCGCCTCGGGCAGGCCGCTGGCGGCGCCGGTGCCGACCTCGCGGCCGCCGGTCATCGCGGCGGCGGCCTTGGTCCACTCCTTGAGCATCTTGACCAGCGACTCGCGGGTGGCCTTGTCGGAGACGTCGAAGGCGGCGAAGTGCAGGCGGTCCTGGACGGGGGTGGCGATGCCGGCCTGGTTGTCGCCGTAGAAGGGCACCTCGGCGCCGGCCTGGGCGGCGGGTGCCGGGGCGGGGTCGTCCTGGCGGGTGGCCGCGGCGACCGAGCCGACGGCGGCGGCGCCGAGCGCGACACCCGCGCCGGCCCAGCCGATCACGGCCCGGCGGCTGACGCCGCCGGCGGGGGCGGCGTCGGTGCCGGCCGGGGCTTCGGTCTGCTGCTGGTTCTCGGCGTCCATCGGCGGGTGGATCCTTCTCTGTGCTGACTCGCCGATGCCGTGGCGGCCGCTTGGGGGCCGCCACGGCGTCGGTGGAGGGGTGGGGACGGTGCTCGGTGGTGCCGGGGTCGTTACTTGACGACGACGGCGGCGGCCAGCTTCGACAGCGGCTCGCCCAGCGAGTTGACCGCGTCGGAGAAGGTCTTGCGCTCGGCCTCGGTGACCTTGTCGTAGGAGGTGAAGGTGCCGTCGGCCTGCTTGTACTTGGCGAGCAGGGCGGTGATGGCGGTGAACTCGGAGTCGAGGGTCTTGGCGAGCTCCGGGTCCTTCTCGGCGGCGACGGGCTTCAGCAGCTCGTAGGCCTTCTGCGCACCCTCGACGTTGGCCTGGAAGTCGGCCAGGTCGGTGTGGCTGTAGCGGTCCTCCTCGCCGGTGATCTTGTTGGTGGCGACCTCGTCCAGCAGCTCCTTGGCGCCGTTGGCCATGCTGGTCGCGGTGATCTCGGCGGAGGGGATCTTCTTCTGCCAGTCCTTGAGGTCGTTGACCAGCTGGGTGGCGAGGGTCTTCTCGTCGTCGCCGATCCTGGCGTCGGCCCAGAGCGACTTCTCCAGCTTGTGCCAGCCGGTCCACTGCTGGCCGGCCTCGACCTTGTCCTCGCGGGTGTCGGTCTTGGGGTCGACGTCGCCGAAGCTCTCCGCGACGGGCTCGGTGCGCTCCCAGCCGGTGCGCGAGGGCGCGTAGAGCGACTTGGCCTTCTCGACGTCGCCGGCGGTGATCGCGGCGGCGAAGGCCTCGACGGCCGGGATGGTGGCGTCGGCCTGCTCCTGGGCGTACTTGCGGTAGGCCTCGACGGCGGTGGCCAGGCGCGGGTCGGCTGCGGCGGCGCTGCCGCCCTCGCCGGTCACGGTGATCTTCTGGCGGATGCCGTCGCCGACCATGCCGGGCTTGCAGGCGATCTCGTAGGAGCCGGCCTTGATCTCGGCGTTGATGGTGGCCTTGGTGCCGGGGCCGATGTTCTCGCGCTCGGTGATGATCTTGTCACCGTCGCCGTAGACGTAGACCTCGGTGGTCTTGGCGCCCTTGTTGCTGATGTCGAGGACGACGTGGCCGGCCGGGAACGTGGTCTTGGAGACCTCGCAGGCGGTGTCGGTGGCGTTGATCTTGACGGCGTCGGCGCCGCCCGCCTTGTCGTCCTTCTTGTCCGCGCAGCCCGCCAGGGTGGCGGTCGCCACGGCGAGGGTGAGCAGCGCGGCTGCAGTGGTACGGCGACGGGCGGACATACGGGCTCCAACGGAGAGGGCAGGGTGGACCTGGGCAGCACTGAGTGTGGGCGGGGGGAACCGGGGGCACCGGTCCCCCCGCCCACTTAGCTAAGGCATACCTTAGGGAAATCTGATTTCAGCGTCTACACCGCCCCCCACCTGTCAATCCGTCAGGTGGGGGGAACCCTTGCGGGCCGCCGTCCGTCAGCCCACGACCTCATGCCCGGGCACCCTCGCGGGCCGCCGTCCGTCAGCCCACGACCTCATGCCCGGGCACCCTCGCGGGCCGCCGCCCGTCAGCCCACGACCTCATGCCCGGGCACCCTCGCGGGCCGCCGCCCGTCAGCCCACGGCCTCACGCCCCGGGCACCCGGCGGGCGGCCGCGCGGGCCGTCCAGCGGCCCTCGTGGCGGCTGATCCGGATCGGATGGCCGAAGGTCTCGCTGATCAGCCCCGTGGTCATCACCTCGTCCACCGGCCCGGCCGCCACGCACTCCCCCGCCCGCAGCAGCAGGGCGTGCGTGGTGCTCTCCGGCAGCTCCTCCAGGTGGTGGGTGACCAGCACGCTGGCCAGCTCGGGGTGCTGGTGGCGCAGCAGGTCCAGGCTGTCCAGCAGCAGCTCGCGGGCGGTGAGGTCCAGTCCGGTGGCGGGCTCGTCGAGCAGCAGCAGCCGCGGGCTGGGCATCAGCGCGCGGGCGATCAGGGCCCGGCCGCGCTCGCCCTGGGAGAGCGTGGTCCACGGGGAGTCGGCCATCGGGGCCATGCCGAGCGTCCCGATCAGCTGCTCGGCCCGGGCCAGCACCTCGGGGGCGGCCTTGCGGTGCCACTCCGGCTCGATGGTGTTGGTGTGCCCGGTCAGCACCACCTCGCGCACGCTCAGCGGGGAGCGCAGCGGGTGGCGGGGGTTGACGTGCCCGAGGTGGGCGCGCAGCTCACGGATGTCCACCCGGCCGAGCCGGCGGCCCAGCACGTCCACCTCCCCGCGGGTCGGGTGGGAGACCGCGCCGAGCAGCGCGAGCAGGGTGGACTTCCCCGCCCCGTTCGGCCCGAGCAGCGCCCAGTGCTCGCCGGCCTCGATGGTGAGGGAGATCCCGCGCAGCAGGTGGCGGCCGTCGCGCACGACGTCCACGTCCCGGGTGCGCAGCAGTGGGCCCTCGAAGGACGGGGCGGACGAACTCATGGGGGCGGACCTCCGATCACGGCACCGGGCAGGGTACGGGCGTGGCGCCGTACCGGCCGGTACGGCGCCGACCGTCCGCGTGCAGAGTACAACCGGGGCCCCAGGCAAGATCGCTTCGTCCGAGGGATGGACGCGCCAGGGCCCTTTTGCCCGGCCGGAGTTGGGAGGATGATCGGTGCTTCCGGAGCGACGAGGGGAGCGCCGTCATGACGGACGGGGAGACCACGGACGGGGAGCCGACGGGCAGAGCGGCGGCGGTCGGGGAGGCCGCCGTCGGGGAGGCGGCGGGGGGCGCCGCGCTCGGGGAGGCGACGGGCGGCCCGGGGGTCGGGGAGCCCGCGGTCGGGAAGGCCGCGGTCGGGGCACCGCCGGCGGCCGGCACGGTGCACGGACTGGTCGAGGAGCAGGCCCGGCTGGCCCCGCTCGCCGTCGCCGTCCGGTGCGGGGCCGAGGAGCTGACGTACCGGGAGCTGGACGCCCGGGCCACCGCACTCGCCCGCGACCTGGCGTCCCGCGGCCTGGCCCCGGGCGGCCGGGCGGCCGTCGCGCTCGGCCGCGGGACGGGCGTCTACGTCGCCCTGCTCGCCGTGCTGAAGACCGGCGCCGCCTACGTGCCGCTGGAGCCGAGCGCGCCGGACGCGCTGCTGCGGCACGTGCTGACCGACGCCGCACCGGACCTGGTGGTCACCGAGGAGGGCCACCGGGTGCGGCTCGCCGACGCCGGCGGCGCACCGGTCGTCTGCCCGGACCTGACCGTGTCGGCGGACGGCCCGTTCGACGCCCCGGCCACCGGCCCCGCCGACCTCGCCTGCGTCTTCTACACCTCCGGAACCACCGGCCCGCCCACCGGCGCGCTGATCGGGCACGACAACCTGCTGGCCGCCCACCGCGGCTGGTGCGAGGTGTACGGGCTGACCGCCGAGGACCGGATCCTGCAGACGGCGAGCCTGGAGTTCGACGTCTTCACCGCCGACTGGGTGCGCGCCCTGTGCACCGGGGCCGCCCTCGTCGTCGCCCCGCGCAACCTCACCCTGGACCGCACCGCCGACGTCGCCGAGCTGCCCGCGCTGGTCGCCGACGAGCGGATCACCGTCGTGGAGCTGAACGTGCGCACCGCGCGCCGGCTGAGCGCCTTCCTCGAACGGACCGGCCGCGCCCTGCCCGGGGTGCGGCTGCTGACCGTCGGCGCCGAGAAGTGGTACCTGGACGAGCAGCTGGGCCTGCAACGGCTGCTCGGCGAGCGGACCAGGGTGCTCAATGTCTACGGCCTGGCCGAGGCCACCGTCGACAGCACCTACTTCGACGCCCGGGGCAGCGCCGTCGCCGACGGCGGCGAACGGGTCTCGCTGGTCGGCCGGCCCTTCCCCGGCACCCGGGTCTACGTGGTCGGGCCGAAGGGCCTCCCCGTCGCGCCCGGGCGGCCCGGCGAGATCGCCGTCGCCGGGAGCGGGCTCGGCCGGGGCTACCTCGACCGGCCCGACGACACCCGGCGGCGCTTCGTCCGGGCCGACTTCGACCCGGACGGGCGGGTGCTGCTGACCGGGGACGTCGGACTGCTGCGCCCGGACGGCGTCCTGGAGTTCCTCGGCCGGGCCGCCACCGTGCTCGGTCCGGTCGACCACCCCGGCAAGGCCTCGGCGGTGGCCACGGTGCTGACGGCCGCCCGGGCCGAGGGCGTGCTGCGCTCGCACCCCGCGGTCCGGGAGGCCGCCGTGGTGGAGCTGGAGCCGCGGCCCGGGCAGCGGCGGCTGGTCGGCTACGCGGTGGCCGAGCCGGCCGCGGACGGCGCCGACGGCTGGTCGCTCTCGCAGCACCTGGCGGCGGAACTGCCGGGCGCCGCCGCGCCCTCGGCGGTCGTGGTGGTGCCGGACCTGCCGCGCACCCGGGCGGGCAAGCTGGACCGCTCCGCGCTGCCGTTGCCCGCACCGCCGGAGCACACCGCCGCGCGGACGGCCGCGCTCACCGCCGGGCGCCCGGTGAAGGCGGGCGGCGGGAAGGCGGGCGGCAAGGCCGGGGGCGGCGGCTCCGAGAGCCGCTCCGTCGCCGGCTGCGCGGCGGTCTTCTGCGTGCTGCTGTTCGGCGCCGGCGCGTGGGCGATCACCGACGAGTTCTTCCCCGGCTCCACCGACGTCTCGCTGGTCCCGTCCCCCTACGACGCGTACTTCAGGCTGTTGTACCTCTGCGAGAACCTGGCGTTCGGCGCGGGCGTGGTCTACCTCGCCGCCGGCTTCGAGGCCGTGCTGCGACAGGGACGGCCGTACCGGCTGTCCGTGCTGACCCATCTCGCGATCACCTGGCTGCTGGTCAACTGGTGGCCGCAGGACAACCTGTACCGCCTCACCAGCGCCACGGACTGGCCGCGCGAGACGGCGCTGGTGTTCGCCTTCAACATCCCGCTGATGCTCGCGGCGCTGGTCGTGGTGCGGTTCGTGGTCTGGCGGCCGCCGGTGGGCGAGCAGTAGCGGGCGGCGGCCGCCGGGGGGCCGCCCGGAGCGGGTGAAGCGCCGTCGCCGAAACGGCGATCGGTCGCCCGAGGCGGCCGCGCGCGTCCCGACCGCCCGTCACCGCAGGGCTTCGAACATCCCGGCCAGGGCGTGGTTCGCCGCCGCCAGCAGCGCCTGTGCCGCGTCCAGCGCCTCGGCGTCGGTCCCGGCCAGGGCGAGGCCGACGACGGGCTCCGGGTCGTGGCCGGCCGTCGGGATCAGCGGCAACAGGGTGACCCCGAGCCGGGCGCAGGCCGGGCGCAGCCGGTCGAGGTGGTCGTGGAGCGCCTCCTGGGCGAGGCGGGCTCCCAGGGGCATCGCGTCCAGGGTGCGGACGAGGTGGCCCGGCCCGCGCACCCGGTCCAGCCGTTCCCGCAGCACGAAGGCGACGGCCGGGCCGGTGAGCCGCAGGTTGATCTCGGTGGGGGCGAGCCGGCGGCGGCGGTCGGTGACGAAGTCCACGTCGAACCAGCCGCGGTAGCCCTCGGCGGCCAGCCGCTCCCCCACCGCGAGGGCGAACCGGCGGGCCGTCCCCGCGGCGGCGTCCGGCACCGCGCCGGGCCCGACGGTGACGCCCTGGTAGCGGGTGCCGGCCACCGCCATGACTCCGGCGCCGACCGGGTGGACGGCCCCGTCGGAGCCGATCACCACGTCGTAGGTGAGGTCGCGCAGCCGGGCGGCCGGGCCCGGGTCGACGTGCTCCTCCAGCAGCAACCCGCCCCGGGCCGGGAGGACTTCGGTGCGGACCAGCCGCCGCAGCAGGGCCCGGCCGCCGCCCGCGGCGAACAGGTCGGCGGGTTCCACCACGACGGTGCCGTAGCCGCCGACGCCGTGCGGGCTCTTCAGGACGGTGGTGAGCCCCCGGGCCGCGCGGGCGGTCAGCCGGCGGGCGGTGCGGCCCCGGCCGCCCGGGCACTCCTGGGCGGGGACGTGGACGTCCGGGTGGGCGGGGGCGAGTTCGGTGAACAGCTCGTGGGCGGCCGCCTTGGACTCGTAGCGGCGCACGGTGGCCAGTTCGGGCCCCTCGCCCTGGTCCGCGGTGCGGCCCCAGTGGACCACCGGTCCGCCGAGGCCGGCGATCCGTGCCCTCAGGGCCGGCCGTCCGGCGAGCGCCCGGGCGACCGTGCTCCCCGGCGAGACTCCCCGGTGCACCTCGACCGGGCCCCATTCCAGCTCCCGGGCCAGCCAGTCCGTCCACTCCGGGGCGACCTCCGCGGGCAGCACCAGCAGGGCCGGTTCGGGGCTGTAGCAGGCGGCCAGGCAGGCGTAGTGGTGCGCCTGCCGCAGGCGGCGGGCGCGTTGGGCGCCGTCCATCCCCGGGGCGAAGAACTGCTCGTTGAAGTCCGCGACGTTGCCCACGTGGACCGCCGCCCGCCCGCCGGTCCAGGCCCCCACCCATCCGTCCATGGCGCCGAGCCTAGAGCCGTGCGCGGGTGTGCGTAAGCGAGTGTCACGACGGGAGTGTGGGCGCAATGTTAACTTCTGATCATTTTTGATTTGAACAGGACACAACTTGGCAAAGTTATGACCTTCCCTCTAGCTCCAGCTGACTGCTCGCCGTCAATCTCAGTCGCAGCTCTTTTCCCTGCAGCTAACCCCCACTGGAGTCAGAGTGAGCCCCACCTCCTCCTCCCGCCGCCCCCTCGCGGCCGGAGCCATCGCGGTCGTCGCCGCCCTCGTCGCCGTCGCCGTTCCCACCGGAACCGCCTCCGCGGCCACCGGCACCCGCGACGCCGCGATAGCCCAGGCCCGCGCCAACGTCGCCCGCAACGCCGGGACGTTCGGCTTCGGCGCGGGTCAGGA
This sequence comes from Kitasatospora sp. NPDC051705, assembly GCF_044453265.1. Classification (NCBI taxonomy): domain Bacteria; kingdom Bacillati; phylum Actinomycetota; class Actinomycetes; order Kitasatosporales; family Streptomycetaceae; genus Kitasatospora; species Kitasatospora sp. NPDC051705. The sequence goes on from NZ_JBITCO010000044.1 coordinate 11,875, forward strand.
CCTCGTGGTCAAGGACGTCGTCCTGGACGCCGACGGCAGCCAGCACGTCCGCTTCGACCGCACCTACCAGGGCCTCCCGGTGGTCGGCGGCGACCTCGTCGTCCACCAGGACTCCCGCGGCCGGCTCAAGGACTCCTCCCGCGCCGCCGCCCACGACGCCGCCGTGAAGTCCACCGTCCCGAAGGTCCCCGCGCAGGCCGGCGCCGCCGAGGGCATCGCCGCCGCACCCGGCGTCAGGGACGCCGTGAGCAGCCCCGAACTGGTCGTCTGGGCCGCCGACGGCACCCCCCGGCTCGCCTGGCGCACCACCGTCGAGGGCACCGGCGAGCACGGCGAGCCCGCCGGCCGGGTGGTCGTCACCGACGCCACCACCGGCGAGCAGATCGAGTCGTACGACGCCGAGCACGAGGCCTCCGGCACCGGCCACTCCGAGTACACCGGCGACATCACCATCGACACCACCCAGACCAGCGGCGGCTACACGCTCACCGACCCGGTCCGCGGCCACGTCACCAAGGACGCCCACAACCTCGCCGCCGCCTCGGTCAAGGCGAGCTCCGGCACCGCCTTCACCAGCACCACCAACGTCTGGGGCGACGGGAAGAAGTTCTCCACCGACCGCTCCACCGCCGCCGTCGACGCCCACGCCAACACCGCCTGGACGTACGACTACTACAAGAACACCTTCGGCCGGAACGGCATCAAGAACGACGGCAAGGGCGCCACCGTCTTCGTGCACGTCGGCACCAACTGGGACAACGCCCAGTGGTCCGACAGCTGCTTCTGCATGATGACCGGTGACGGCGACGGCAGCCACGACCCCGAGCAGGTCGACCTCGACACCATGGGCCACGAGATGACCCACGGCGTCACCAGCGCCACCGCCAACCTGCGCTACAGCGGGGAGTCCGGCGGCCTCAACGAGTCCACCAGCGACATCTTCGGCACGATGGTCGAGTGGTACGCCAACAACAAGGTCGACACCCCCGACTACCTGTTCAGCGACCAGTCCACCCCGCCGTGGCTGCGCCGCTTCGACAAGCCCTCGCTGGACGGCGCCTCGGCGGACTGCTGGAGCAGCTCGGTCGGCAAGCTGAACGTGCACAACTCCTCGGGCGTCGGCAACCACTGGTTCTTCCTGGCCAGCGAGGGCAGCGGCAGCCGGACCATCAACGGCTTCACCTACAACAGCCCCACCTGCAACGGCTCCACGGTCACCGGCATCGGCAACCAGAAGGTCGCCAAGATCTGGTACCGGGCGCTGACCGTCTACATGACGTCCACCACCAACTACAAGGGCGCCCGCACCGCCTCGCTGAGCGCGGCCAAGGACCTCTACGGCCTCAACAGCACCGAGTACAAGGCGATCGCGGCGGCGTGGAGCGGCGTCAACGTCAACTGACGCACGGTCGGCTGACCGGCCGGGCGGCGGCACGCCCGGTCAGTCACCGGTCGGGCGGCGGTCGGGGCCGCCCGGTCGGGGCCGCCCGGTCAGGCGGTGAACCCGACGTGGACGTGGTCGTGGTGGGTGTCGTCGGTGAAGAACTGGTTGCCGGCGCCCCGGATCGCCACCGGCCCGCCCACGTTGTACGACCCGGCGGCCGCCGCGTCCCGCATGAAGGACTCGACCAGCGCGCGGGACGTCCCCGGGTCCACCACCGGGTGGCCGTCGATCCGCCACACGTCGAAGGCCCGGCCCTGCGGATGGTCGCTGGGCCGGGTCGTGCCGAACACCAGCAACGGGTGGCCGGACCGCACCACGCTCACCGAGAGCGTGTACGGGCCGGCCAGCCGCAGCATCGCCTCCAGCACGCTGTCGTGCACGGCGCCGCTGCGCAGGTCGGCCGCCGCCCCGGGCGGCAGCTCGATCCTCGGCTCGGCGAACACCCGGGCCACCGCGGGCGGCGGCGTCGGCACGGCCGGGCCCGGCTCCCCCGGGTGCAGCTCGGTGACCGTCCAGCGCGGCTCGGACCGGCTCAGCCGGACGTCCACCGTGCAGCCGCCCTCGGCCACCGACCCGTCGGGCCCGCGGGTCCACTGACGGCACACCACCAGCACGCTCGCCGAGTCGGCGAGGATCCCGCCGTACTGGGCGTCGATCACCTCCAGGCTCGCCTCCGGCGCCGGCGGCGCCAGCGGGCCGGCCTGGTCCGCCAGGGCGGGCGGCAGGCCCAGCGCCGCCACCCGGGCCCGCGCCGCGGCCACGCCCTGGCCGCCCGGCGGCCAGGCCCCGAGCGCGGCGACCAGCTCCACGGCACGCCGCTTGACGTCGGGCTGCACCTCGGACGGGCCGGGCTGCCAGAGCGGGGGGTTGGGCAGCGGGCTCGCCGCCCCGGTCGGCGTCGCACCGGATGTGTCGCCCGGGGTTCCGCCCGCCGTCGGAGTGGTGGCGACGCTGCCGCCGGACGCCGCGGTCGTGCCCGGTGACGTGCTCCCCGGAGCCGAAGCGCTCCCCCGGCCCGCCGACCCCGACCCCGCCGGACCCGCGCCCGCCGCCGGCTTCCCGGCCCCGCCGCCGCACCCCGCCGCCCCCAGCAGCAGCGCCGCCGCACCGGCCCTCAGCACCCCGCGCCGGCCGGTGCCCCGTCCTCGTCCACCGTCTCCGCTCGTCACGCGGCCAGTATGCGGCGGCGCCCGGCCCGGCGGACGGACGTCGGCGCGGTGTCCCTCAGCCCAGCCGCCGGATCGGCTCCCCGTCGAGGAACGCCGCGATGTCCTCCACCGCCTCGCCGTAGCAGCGGCGGTAGAGGTGCTGGGGCCCGTAGCCCGGGTGCGGGGTGGCCAGCAGCCCCGGCGCGGTGTGCAGCGGGTGGTCCGCGGGCAGCGGCTCGTCGAGGACGTCCACCGCGGCGCCCGCGAGCCGACCCCCGGTGAGCGCGGCCGACAGGGCGTCCCGGTCGACGATCGCCGCCCGGGAGGTGTTCACCAGACAGGCACCGGGCTTCATCAGCGCGAGCTCGGCCGCACCGAGCAGCCCCCGGGTGCGCTCGCCGAGCGCGAGGTGCACCGAGACGAAGTCGCTGCCGCCCAGCAGCTCCGCGAGGCTCGCGGCCCGGCGCACGCCCACCTCGGCGGCACGCTCGTCCGTCAGGTTCCGGCTCCAGGCCACCACATCCATGCCGAAGGCCAGCCCCATCCGGGCGACCGGGGCCGCGACCCTCCCGAGGCCGAGCAGCCCGAGCACCCGGCCGTTCAGGTCCGCTCCGGCGGTACTCCGCCGCGACCCGCCGCGCGGCGCGGTGCTCTCCGGCACGACGCCCTGCGCCACGCCCAGCAGGAGCGCCCAGGTCAGCTCGGCGGGCGGGGTGACGGAGCTCGACGTCCCGCAGACCGTCACGCCGCGGCGCTCGGCGGCCGAGTAGTCGATCACCGAGTGGTGCATGCCGGCGGCCACCAGCAGCCGCAGTCGCGGAAGCCGGGCGAACAGCCAGGCCGGGAACGCGACCCGTTCGCGCAGGGCCACCACGATGTCGAAGTCCGCCAGGGCTTCGGCGAGTTCGTCCTGCGACCCGAATGGGTCGGGGAAGGCCGTCAGCTCCACCCGATCGGCCACCGGGGACCAGTCGGCGATGCCGGTGACGGCTTCCTGGACGTCGTCGAGGACGGCGCAGCGCAGCACCTCGCGCGGACGGGGGCACTGCCGGTCGTCAGGGTCGGGTGTCATGCCCGTACTCTTCCAGGGCACCGACGCCCTCCGGCACGCCGGGGCATCCCGGTGGATCCCGCGGGGCCGGACCACCGGCGGGCCTCCCGCGGGTCCTACCCCTGGGCCAGCGGCGCGAGGACGGCCTCCGCCGTGGCGGTCCGGGCGTAGAGCACCGAGCGCCCGGCCCGGTGGGCGCTGACCAGGCCGGCGTCCCGCAGGGTCGTCAGGTAGCGGGACACGGCCGACGGCGACAGCCCCGTGCGGCGGGCGAGTTCGGTGGTGGAGGCCGGGGCGTCGAGCTCGGTGAGCAGCAGCGTCCGCGACCGCCCGAGGACGACGGCGAGGGCGCCGTCGCCCGTCGCCGGCCGGGCGGCCCAGAGCAGGCCGGTCCCCCGCGCCGGGTAGGCGAGCTGCGGCGGGTGCTCCGCCGCGACCTGGGTGAACAGCGCCGACCGGGCGAAGGCGGACGGGATCAGCAGCAGCCCGGCACCCGACGCCCCCGGGGCCAGCGGGCGCGACCTCCGGCGCAGCCGCAGCCGGTCCTCCGACCAGTGCACCTCGGTGCTCAGGTCGTTGAGGACCCGTGCCGCCCCGAACTCGGCGACCTGGCGGGCCCGGTGCAGGACGTCCGCGTCGAGGACGGCCCGGATGCGGGCCCAGTACGGGGCGAGCGCGAGCTCCCAGTACGCCTCGATCGCCTCGGTCAGCCGGGGCAGGCCCGCCGCCGGGTCGGCGTGCAGCGCGCGCAGCCGGGGGCCGAGGCCGCCCTGACGGGACGCCAGCCGGTCGAGGTCACGGCGCACCTGCGCGTCGGGGGTGGCCCGGATCGCGGCGAGTTCGCTCCCGATGGTCGGGGCGGCGCCGGTGGGGGCGGGGTTGACGAAGTCGGGCACGTACCCGGCCGGCGGGACGATCTCGGTGAGCCACCCGCGCTCCGGCCCGGCCGCCGCCAGCCGGGGCCGCACCTGCTCCACCCACGGCCGGTGCACGGGGTGGGCGATCCCCGAGTGCAGCAGCCGCAGGCTCGGGCCGACCTCCCACATCGGCGAGACCGCGAAGCGCATCCGCGCCAGGTCGCCCGCCGTGAACTGCAGCTCGGCCGTCATGCCACCCCCGTGGATTCACACATGTTCGAATCGTTGGCGGTCAGAGTAGTGCAGTGGAGATCATGACGGCATGACCTCCCACACCGCCCCTCCCGTGCACACCCCTGCCCTCGTCCCGGCCGGCCCCGCCACCGGCACCGCCGCCGCCGGCGCCGCTCCCACCACCGTCCACGCCGCCGCCTCCGGCACCTGGACCCTCGGCGACCGCCCCGTGCACCGGATCGGCTTCGGCACCATGCGACTGCCGCAGACCGGCAAGGCGCTCGTTCCGCACGCCGTGCCGCGCGACCGGGAGCAGGCCGTCCGGGTGCTGCGCCGCGCCGTCGAACTGGGCGTCAACCACATCGACACCGCCGCCTTCTACTTCTCCCCGCTGCGCTCCGCCAACGAGCTCGTCAACCGGGCGCTCGCGCCGTACGGCGACGACCTGGTGATCGCCACCAAGGTCGGCCCCGCACGCGGCCCCGACGGCACGTGGCTGGAGCACGCCCGCACCCCCGAGGGGCTGCGCGCGCAGGTCGAGGAGAACCTGCGCCAGCTCGGCCGCGACCACCTGGACCTGGTGAACCTGCGGATCCTCGGGTCCGACTCGGTCGCCGAACGCTTCGGCGCCCTCGCCGACTTGCAGCGGGCCGGGCTGATCCGCCACCTCGGCCTCTCCAACATCCAGCCGCACCAGCTCGCCGAGGCCCGGGCCATCGCCCCCGTCGTGTGCGTGCAGAACCCGTACGGCATCGGCGCCGCGCCCGAGCAGGACGCGCTGCTGCGGACCTGCGGCGAGCAGGGCATCGCCTTCGTCCCCTTCTACGCGATCGCCGGATCCGGCCGCGAGTCCGGCCCGGGCGGGTCCGAGCCCGGACAGGTCCTGGCGGTGGCCGGGGCCCACGGCGTCAGCACCGCCCAGGTCCGCCTGGCCTGGACGCTGCACCGGGGCCCGCACGTCCTGGCCATCCCCGGCACCGGCGACCTCGCCCACCTCGAGGACAACATCGCCGCCGGCGCCCTGCAGCTCTCCCCGGCGGACCTCGCCCTGCTGGACGAGGCCCACGCGGGCTGATCCACGACGGGCGGCCGTGCCGGGGACGGGGGTCCCGACGCGGCCGCGCCTCGGCCCGGGCCCGCGCGCACGGTCGTGCCCGTCGCGCGCGGCCGTGCGCACCCGGCCGGAACCGGGGGCACCCCCTCGGGCGTCCCTCCGGGGCGAATCCGTGATCGCCAGCGGCCGTGAAGGAGCCCCGGAGCATGACCGAGACCGCCACCCGTCACCTCTACCTCACCCGCCACGGCGAGGCGGCGCCCGGCGGGGAGGGGCTCACGGAGAACGGCCGCAGACAGGCCGACCTGCTCGGGCAGCGGCTGGCGGACCGCCCGATCACGGCCGTGCACCACGGCCCGCTGCCCCGGGCCGCGCAGACCGCACAGCTGGTCGGCCATCGGCTCACCGGAGTGGTGCCGACGGTCTGCGAGGAGGCCGGCGACTACGTTCCGCACGTCCCCGACCGGGCCGAACTGCCCCCGGAGAGCGCGGACTTCCTGCTCGACTTCCTGTCCCGCACCACGGCGGAGGAGCGCGAGCAGGGCCGGCCGCTGGCGCGGCGGGCCGTCGAACGGTTCACCGGGCCGGTGCCGGGCACCGAGGAGCGGCACGAACTGGTCGTCACGCACAACTTCCTGATCGGCTGGCTGGTCCGGCACGCCCTGGACGCACCCGCCTGGCGCTGGCTGGGGCTCAACCATGCGAACGCCGCGCTGACCGTCATCCGGTACGCCCCGGGCCGCCCGGCCTCCGTGGCGCTCTTCAACGACCTGCGCCACCTTCCCGAGGAACTGCGGTGGACGGGCCTCCCGACCGGGGCGCGGTACTGACGCGGTACTGACGCGGCGCGGAGCCGTTCGGCCCCGGACGGCCCGGCAGCCCGCGACTCCTGACCGTGCGGCACCCGTCGACCGTCAACCGTCGACAGGAATATGCAGACCGGTCTATTGTTTTCCGTATGGGAGTCAAGGGAGAAGAGACGCGGGCCCGGCTGATCGCCGGCACCCGGACGCTGATCGAGGCACAGGGCTACTTCGGGACCGGCCTCAACCAGATCGTCGCCGCGACCGGCGCACCGCGCGGGTCGCTCTACTTCCACTTCCCCGAGGGGAAGGACCAGTTGGTCACCGCCGCCCTTGTCCAGGCCGGCCGGGAGGTCGAGGACCTGCTCGCCGCCCTGACCGCCGAGGGCGCCGACAGCGGAGCGCTGACCCGCCGCCTCACCGAGGTCTTCGCCGAGCGGCTGGCCGGCTCCGACTACACCAAGGGCTGCCCGATCGCGACCGTCGCCCTGGAGGTCGCGGGCACCAACGAGGCACTGCGCGCCGTCTGCGCCGAGGTGTACGAGGGCTGGCAGCGGGTGCTGGCCGACCGGCTGGAGGCCGAGGGCTTCGAGCCCGCCGCGGCCGCCACGGCCGCCGGGCAGGCGCTCGCCCTGCTGGAGGGCGCCGTCCTGCTGGCGTCCGTCCGGCGCAGCCGCGAACCGCTGGACCACGCCCAGCACGCGGTCCTCCACCTGCTCGGCGCGCAGAAGGCGCCCGCGGCGTAGGTCGATCCGGGGTGGAGCCCCCCTCGGGGTGGCTCCGCCCCTCCTTCTCGCCCAAAAAATATGCAGACCGGTCTACAGATTACGGAGCACACCATGCCGTCCGCCCCGCCACCGCCCCGCACCCTCGTCCTCGGCGCCGGCGGCTTCCTCGGCCGCTGGCTCGTCCTCGAACTCCTCACCCGCGGCGAGCCCGTCGCGGCCGCCGTCCGCGACCCCGACCGCGGCGGCGAGCTGCGCCGGTGGCTGCGCGCCCACGACGCCGACGACGCCGCACTCACCACCGTCACCGCCGACGTCACCCGCCCCGGCCTCGGCCTCTCCCCCGAGGACGACGCCCGGCTCGCCGAGGTCCGCGACGTCCACAACCTCGCCGCCCGCTACCGGTTCGGGCTGACCCGCGCCCAGGCCGAACCCGCCAACCTGCACGGCGCCCTGCACGCCCTCCACTGGTCCGCCACCCGGCCGCGGCTGCGCCGCCTGATCCACCTCTCCGGCTACCGCGTCGGCCGCGACCCGCAGCCCCGCTACCCGCTCGACGCCCGCACCACCGCGGCCCGCTACGCCCGCCTCGGCGCCTACGAGGCGTCCAAGCTGCTCGGCGACGCCGCCGTCCGCGTCACCGCCCCGCGCCTCGGCGTACCGCTCACCACCGTCAACCCCAGCAGCGTCATCGGCCACTCGCTGACCGGCGAGGCCGGGCAGTACCTCGGACTCGCCCAGCTCGTCCGGCAGCTCCACCGCGGCCGGCTCCCGCTGCTGCCCGGCACCCGCCGCACCTTCCTGCCCGTCGTCACGGTCGACCACCTGGCCCGTTTCCTGGCCGCGGCCCCGGCCCACGACGACGCGCCCGTCCGGGCGCACACCGTCCTCGACCCGGCGACGCCCGTCCTCCCCGACCTGATCGCCCTCCTCGCCGACCACCTCGACGTCCGCCCGCCGCGCGGCCTGGTCCCCGTCCCCCTGGTCCGCCGCCTCCCCCGCGCCCTCACCGGGGCGGATCCGGAGACCCTCACCTTCCTCTCCGAGGACCGCTACGACACCGCCTCCGCCGACCGCCTCGCCACCGCCGCCGGCCTCGCCCACCCACCCCTCCTCCCCGCCCTGCGCCACTGGTCCACCCGCCTCGTCGCCGAAGGCTTCGGCACCGCCTGACCCCGCACGGGAACACCCTGGCACCGGAACGGGTCGAGCAGGCCGCCCGGGAGCTGGCCGACCTGCCCTTCGACGAGCTCGTCACCGGCGGCACGGCGGAGGGCCTCGACACGGCGGCCGCGCTCGCCGCGGCCGGCGTCTACCCGGTCGGCCTCTGGGCGGACCCGTCCGGCCTGGAGTACGTGTCCGCCCACTACGCGGGCCTGGTCGGGTTCCTGCGCGTCACCGCCCGCTACCGGCAGGGCCTGGTGATCCGGCACGGATAGGCCACGGGCGGCGCAGAGCCCGCCGGTCCGCCCGACGGACGGTGCCGACCCGGTAGCCCGGGCGGCGACCGGAGCTCCGGCCCCGGCCTGACGAGACCCTCCCCTACCCGGGTGGCGGACCGCCGACGGACCGACCCGACCTCAATTCGCTGGCTCCGCGGCCGCGCTCCCGGGAGGATCGCCGCATGCAACCCCTCCCGCACGGCTACACCAACCGCACCACGGGCGACGGCCGCGTGGTCGTGAAGCACTACTGCGGCCCGGAGGCCGAAGCCCGGCTGGCGCGCGAGGAGCGGCTGCTGACCGGGCTCCGGGAGCGGCTGCCCGTCCCGCCGGTGCTGGCCGCCGACCGGGCGGCGCTCACGCTCGGGCACCTGCCCGGCGTGCCCGCGCAGGACCTCCTGGACGCCGGGCACGGGCCGCGCGTACTGGCCGCGTGCGGGCTGGTCCTGGGCCGCCTGCAACAGCTCGACCCGGCGGTGTCCGGTGAGCCGGTCACCGCCCCCGGTGCGGTACTGGTGCACGGCGACTTCGGGCCCAACAACCTCCTGCTCGACCCGGACACCTTCGCCGTCACGGCCGTACTGGACTGGGAGTTCGCCCACGCCGGGGACCCGGTCGAGGACCTCGCGTGGTGCGAGTGGATCGTGCGGATGCACCACCCCGACCGGGGCGGGGACCTCGACCACCTCTTCCGCGCCTACGGTCGCCCCGTCCCGCCCTGGCCGGTGCGCCGCCGGGCCATGCTCGCCAAGTGCGCCTGGCTGGAGGAGTTCTGCCGCCGCCGGGATCCGGACGGCCCGGGCGTGCGGCAGTGGCGGGACCGGAGCCGGGCCACCGCCGCCTGGGCGGACGCCGGGTAGGGCCCCGGCGGGGCCTACGGGCGGCGGGCCAGCAGGTGGGCGTCGAGGAAGCCCCGTTCGGAGGCCGGGTCGTGGAGCAGCCGGGCGAACGGGACCAGCCCGGCGTCGGCCAGCAGGTCGGCGAGGCGGTCCACCGGCCAGCTGTAGGCGGGCGTCACCTTGTGGTCGAACCGGACCGGCGCCGGCCCCTCGGTACCGAAGAAGGAGAGCAGGAGCAGGCCGCCCGGCGCCAGGACGCGCACCAGCTCGGCGAGCAGCGCCGGCAGTTCCCCCGGCGGCGTGTGGATCACCGAGTAGTGGGCCAGCACGCCGCCGAGCGCGCCGTCCCCGACCGGCAGCGACTCCATCCGCGCCTCCTGGAAGCGCAGCGCCGGATGGGCCCGCCGGGCGTGGTCGACCATGCCCGGGGAGAGGTCGAATCCGGAGGCGTCCAGGCCCAGTTCGTGCAGCATGGCCGTCAGGTGCCCGGGCCCGCAGCCGACGTCCGCCGCCCGCGGGTTGCCCGTCGCGCGGACCAGTTCGGCGAAGGTGCCGATCATGGCCCGGCCGAACGGCTGGTCCTCCAGCCCGTTGGCGAACTTCGACGCGTACAGCTCGACGACCCCGTCGTAGGCCGCCCTGGTCTCGCTCTGATGATCCGCCACGGGACGGAGTCTAGAGCCGGTACGACGATCGGACGCAAGAGGCGTCGTCCCCGACGCGTTCACGGTGCCCGGCGGCCCCGGCGCCGTTCAGTCCGCGGGGTGTTCCAGGACCAGGCCCGTCCATCGGACGTCGGCGCGGCCGTGCAGGTCCGCGCGCTCGGTGCGGTGGACCAGCCGCAGGCCGTGGGCCGCGGCCTGGGCGACGGTCTCCTCCGGCGGGACGTCGAACATCCGGCGCCCGGCCGGGACGGGGCCGTGGCGCAGGGTCAGCGCGAGGCGGCCGCCGGGGGCGAGGAGACGGGCGAGGACGGCCATCCCGGCCGGGCGCTCGGCCGCGTCGAGGTGCATCCAGACGGCGGTCAGCAGCACGAGGTCGAAGCGTTCGCCCCCGGCGCCGAGCCGGGGCAGCGCGGGCAGTGCGTCGGGCACCCAGCGGATGCCCGGTCCGGGGTGCAACCGCTCGCCGTGGGCGCGGAGTTCGGCGGTCGGCTCGGCGGCCACGACGGGGTGGCCGAGGCGGCGAGCGCGGCCGCGTCCCGGCCGGTTCCCGCGCCCACGTCGAGGACGGCGGCGGGCGGGGCGGGGTAGTGCTGCAGCAGGTCGCGGTGGACCTCGGCGAAGGTCACGCTCTCGTACTGGACGGCGAGTTTCGCCGCTTCGGCGGCGTAGCCGGCACTTCCGGCACTTCCAGCACTTCCGGCGTACCCAGCACCTCCGCCGTTGACGGCGCCTCCGCCGTTGACGGCACTCCCCGCGCTGCCACCGCGCCCGTCGGCCGCGCCCTCCCCCGCCCCGCTCACCGTGACTCCCGGACCACGACCGCGTCACCGGCCGCGGCCGCGTCGGCGAAGAAGTCCCGCAGTTCCCGCAGGTCGGCCACCACCCGGGCCGCCCAGGTCTCGGACCACGGCGTCGGGTAGCCGAGGTGGGCGACGGTGCGGGCCAGCACGGTGTTCTGCTGGCGGACGAGCTCGCCGAGCGCGGAGTCCCGGAGGAAGGTGAAGGCGGCCGCGACCTGCTCGGGCCGCAGCACCAGCGGGCCCGCGGCGGCGGGTTCGGGGCGCTCGCCGCCGTAGACGGGCAGGCGCGCGGCCGGGTCGGGGTGCAGGCCGTTCTCGGTGAGTGCGAGTTCCATCAGCCGGGCGGTGCTCCGCACTCCGAGGAGCAGGCCGTCGGCGGCCAGCTGGTCGTACCGGACGTCGTGCCGGTCGGGCACGAGCTCGCCGAGTTCGGTCGGCGAGCACGTGTCGACGGCCGGTCCGGGCAGTCGACGCCAGAAGTGATCCACACTCACCCGGACAGCGTAACGAACTGTGGCTCACGCCTCACCGGGGTGCCAGGCGGGCCACTCCCACGGGCGGTCGGCCCAGTGGACGCGGATCGCGTCGTGCGGGTCGAGGTCGGGGAAGAGCTGGTGGACCCGGGGCTCGAACTCCTCCGGGGCGAGCGGCTCCCAGCCGTGGCCCTCGAAGTGCACCAGGCGGTAGCGGCTGTCGGTCCGGAAGTCGGCAACCTCGACGAGGGGCTTGGACGTGCTGTTGGTCTCCATGCCCCCAGCATGTGCCGCGGCGGCAATCGGCGCCCGTCCAGAACCCTCTTCCGGGTCATGTCCCCGCGTCGGCGCGCTCGTTGAGCTGAGGGGAGGGACGGCGGGGGGTTCGGCGCTGGAAGGACGACGACATGACGGGGCAACCCACCGCAGGACAGTGGCAGTGGCCGCAGGACGCGTGGCAGCCGCCCCCGGTGCCCGTGGCTCCCGCGCCGGGGCCGGTTCCGGGGCCCGTGCCCGCGGTCGGCACCGGTTCGGTCCGCCGCCGGAGGCGGCTGGTCCGGGTGGCCGGGGCCGTCGGGACGCTGGCGGTGCTGGCCGCCGTCCTGGCGATGTGCGGGCCGGGGTCGGGTGACGACCTGGACGTGGTGGCGCTGCCGCACACCTCGCCCTCCGCCTCCCTGCCGGCCGGTGCGGAACCCGGGCCGGCCGTCACTCCGGCGCCGTCCCCGCTGCCGGCCCCCGTGCCGGAACGCGGCGGCGCGGCGACCCCGACCGGGTCGGAGCAGAGCGGTGCGGCGTCGGCCGCCTCGGCGACGGCACCCGCGACGACGACCGCGGCGGCCGGGGGCGAGTCGGCCGACTCGCAGCGCGCGGCGACCCCGCACCCGAGGCCGGGGCGCACCCCGCGCCCGGGCGCGGCGACCCACGGCACCTCCGCGGCGGCAGGGCAGGGCCCCGCCCCGGCGGCCCCGGCCCCGGGCGCGGCGCCGCCCTCCCTGGGCCCGGGCACCCTCTGCGACCAGGCCGAACGCGTCGGCCGCTGGCCGGCCGGCTCCGAGCAGGCCCGGCTCTGCCGCAGCATCTACGGCTGACGGCCCGCCACCCCTGCCGCCCCGGCACCGGCCCGGCGGGCGGCGGGCGGCGGGCGGCGGGGCCAGGACCGCGGGACCGGGACGGCGTCCCCACCACCGGGACCACGACGCCGTCCCACCGCCAGGCCCGCCCCGCCCCGGCCTCACCCGGCGGCCAGCAGCCCCTTGTCCAGCCGCGGTGCCAGGACCCGGGCCAGGGTGTCGGTGATGTGCCCGGTGTCGCGGTAGAGCACCACGCCCTCCAGGACCGCCGGGCAGTCCGGGCCGCTGCCGGGGCAGAGCAGCGGGCCGAGGTCCAGGGTGCGGACGCCGTAGCGGGCGGCGAGGCCACCGTCGAGCAGCGGGTCGGGTTCGAAGGCGGTGTCGCGCGGGAAGAAGCAGGCGTCCGACCGGCCGTCCGAGGCCGCGAGGCAGGTCGGGATGTCCTTGCCGGGCATCGGGGTGTCGCCGAGGTAGGCGAGCGGGGCTCCGAGCGCGGCGAGCCGGTCGAGGGTGCGGGTCCAGCCCTGGGCGCGTTCCTCCTGGCTGCCGTAGCGGTTGAGGCCGGCCATCAGGACCAGCCGCGGCCGGGGCCCGGCGGTGAGCCGGGTGAGGGTGTTCTCCCGCCAGCGGTCGCACTCGTCGAAGGTGCGGCCGAGCACGTTGTTGCGCACGGTCAGGGTGGCCAGCGGGCACCCGGGCTTGACCAGGACTTCGAGGGCCCAGTGCCGCTGTTCGGCCATGGCGAGGGCCGCGGAGATCCACTGGCCGGCGTGCGAGTCGCCGAGCAGCACGATCCGGTCGGGGCTGTCCTCGGCGCCGAACAGGCAGCGCGGGCTGCTGTCGGCGTTGAGCGGGATCTCGCAGCCCTTGCCGGGCGGGAAGTCCTCCCGGGCGCGGGCCAGCGACGGGGTCAGGCCGAGCAGCCGGGTACCGGGGGCGAGCAGGGCGGGGCCGTCGGGGGCTCCGGCCGGGGCGGCGACGGGTGCGTCGGCGGTGCCGCCGAGCGCGCGGACGGTGCCGCCGCCGAGGGTGAGGGCGGCGATCAGCGGGATGACCAGGGCGCTGGCGCCGACGGCCAGGCCGCGGCGCGGGGCCGGGCTGCTGCCGTACCGCAGGGGCTGTTCGACGAACCGCAGGGTGAGCCAGGCGGGCAGGGCGCTGGCGGCGGTGAGGGCGGCCAGTGTGGTCCAGGGCAGCGTGCCGTAGCGGGCCTGGGCGATGGTCAGGACCGGCCAGTGCCAGAGGTACCAGGCGTAGGAGAGCCGCCCGGCGGCGCGCAGCGGTCGGGTGGCGAGGAGGCGTCCGGCGTCGGCGGCGCCGAGCGCCCGGTGGGCGGGGCCGGCGAGCAGGACGGCGGCGGTGCCGAGGACGGGCGGCAGCGCGGCGGTGCCGGGGAAGGGCGTGTTGCGGTCGTAGAGCAGGACCGGAGCGAGCACGGCGGCCGCGCCGGCCCAGCCGAGCAGGCGCAGGGTCCGGGCCGTGCCGGGCCGGTCCGCTCGGGTGGCCAGGGCGCGGCCGAGCAGGGCCGCGCCCGCGCCGGCGGCGAACTCCCAGAGCCGGCTGCCGGTGGAGAAGTAGGCGAGCGGTGCGGAGGTGGCCGTCCACCGGACGCACAGCAGCAGGGAGAGCACGCCGATCGCCCCGGTGGCCAGGCCGATGGCGAGCGTGCGGCGGCGGCCGTGCAGGTACCGGGCGAGGCCGAGCAGCAGCACGCCCCAGAGCAGGTAGAACTGGTTCTCGACGCCGAGGGACCAGAAGTGCTGGAGCGGGCTGGGGTCGCGCTCGGCGGCCAGGTAGTCGGTCTGCTGGCCGACGAACCGCCAGTTGACGAACTGCCCGGCGGCGGCGATCAGGTCGCGGGCGAGGTCGGTGCCGCGCAGCGGGTCGAGCAGGGCGCCGCCGGCGGCCGCGGTGGCGACCAGCACGGTGGCGGCGGCGGGCAGGATCCGGCGGGCGCGGCGGGCGGCGAAGTCCCACAGGCCGAGCGGGCGGCCGACCAGCAGGCCGGTGATGAGGAAGCCGGAGACGACGAAGAAGACGTCGACGCCGACGTAGCCGCCGGAGAGGCCGGGGACGCCGGCGTGGAAGGCGAGGACGGCGAGGACGGCGAGACCGCGCAGCCCCTCGATGTCGGGGCGGAAGGCGTTGCGGGGGCGGGCCTGCGGCGGTGCGACGGCCTCCGCGGTGGGCCGCCGGTCGGGCGCGCCCTGCCGGTCCACCCGGACGACGCCGGGCAGCAGCTCGACGGCGGACGGGACGGCGGGGGCCGGGGAGTCCGCGGCCCGGGAGCCCGGCGCGGGTGCGGTGGACGACGGATCGGAGGACGAGGACGAGGACGGTGACGGGACGGCCGTTGACACGGCGGTGCTCCTTGCAGGGCTGGCAGCGGTGGTCTGGGCCGCCGGGCCGATGGGGCGGCCGGGCGGCGAGGTCCGCGCCGGTGGGGCGACGCGCAAGGGAACGCTCGGGTGCGGCACGCGGTGGTGCGCGGCACGGGAGGAGGGACGGTGCGCGACGCTGCGCAACGCTGCAGGTTCGGTACCGCAGGACCAGGACCAGGGCCAGGACCGGCGGTACGGCGGCGGCCGGGGCCGCCCGGTCCGTCAGAAGACCATCAGAAGACCGTCAGAGGGCCATCAGAGGGCGGTCAGAAGAGCAGTGGATCGGCCCAGCCGGAGGCGAGCAGCCCGCAGAGCAGCAGCACGGCGGTGACGGCGACCGCCTCCGCGCGGCCGAAGCCGAGGTCCGAGCGCCGCCGCGACGGTGCGGCGACCTCCCCGACGGTGGCCCCGTTGCCGCCGTGCAGGAGCGGCCGGAGCGACCGGATGAGCGGGATCATGGTGTACGCGGTGAGCGCGAGCAGTGCGGCGAGCGCCCAGTAGGGCTGCCAGCCGTTGAGCGCGGCGGCGCGGACGAGTCCGGCGACGCCGGCGAGGACGACGAACCCGAGCCAGCCGACCCCGATCCGGGCGACCGTCCGGGCGAGGGAGCTGCCGCCCGACACGGCGCCGGTGGGCACCCAGTCGGCACTGCGGCGGCGCAGCGCGTGCGCGATCGCGACCACGTGGCAGAGCCCGCCGAGGAGTTGGACCCGGGTGACCTCGAAGCGCCACCGGGTGCGGGACATCGCGGGCAGCAGGACGAGCGCGACCCAGATCGGCGGCAGGAAGGGCAGGACCTGCCAGGGTTCGATCTCGTCGGGGGCGAAGAACAGCATGATCAGGGCGGGCAGCGGGACGGCGAAGACGTTCACCGCGCTGGTGACGTAGCCGAGGATGCCGTTCCAGAAGCAGAGCCGGGCGGAGCGGGAGAGCGGTCCGCGGCGGAAGCCGGGGTCGCCGACCAGCGCCAGGGAGCCGAGGCACCAGCGGTACTGCTGGCTGATGAAGGCGGGCAGGCCGGTGGGCGACATGCCCTTGGCGACCAGGGCGGGCACGTACCGGGTGGTCCACCCGGCGCGGGCGAGCGAGAGGCCGGTGTAGAGGTCCTCGCTGTGGTCGATCTCGGCGAAGCCGCCGACGCGCATGAGTGCGGCGCGCCGGTAGAGCGCGTTGGTGCCGCAGCAGACGGTGCCGTCCTGTGCGTCCCGGGAGGGCTGGATCCAGCGGTAGAAGATCTCCTGGGTGGCTCCCGCGGCGCGTTCGAGCCAGGACATGTCGGCGTCCGTGTCGAAGCACTGCGGGCTCTGCACGATGCCGACCTCGGGGTTGTCGAGGTAGGGCACCAGGTGGTGCAGGAAGTCGGGGCGGGGGCAGAAGTCGGCGTCCAGGACGGCGACGATCTCGCCGTTGCCCTCGGCCAGGCCGTGGTTGAGGTTGCCGGCCTTCTTGAACCGGCCGCGGTCGGGGCGGGCGCAGTACCGGAAGCCGTAGGACTCGGCGAGTTCGCGCACCTCGGGGCGGGCGGCGTCGTCGAGGACCAGGACGGTCAGTTCGCCGGGCCACCGGACGGCGGCGGTGTGGCGGTAGGCGTTGTCCAGGACGGCCAGCGGTTCGCCCGCGGTCGGCAGCAGCAGGTCGACGCTCGGGTGGCGGGCGGGCTGCCAGGCGCGCATCAGCAGGTCGTGCGAGTCGCGGGTGTAGCGGCGGGCGCGCTGGCCGTCGGTGAGCGAGAGCAGCCAGGTGGCCGCGTTGAGCACGGTGAGCACGAGGAAGGGCCAGAGCAGCGGCCGGCTCAGCGCGAACAGGCCGAGAGTCGCGGTGGCTCCCGCGTAGGAGAGGGTGGCGCAGAGCAGCACCCAGCGGCGCTGCGGGCCGAAGTACCAGTAGAGCTCCTCGTCGCCGGGTGGGCTGGGCAGTCGGAGACCGGGGTCGGCCGGTATCAGGCGCGGACCGGGGTCGGGTGCGGGCATGGCGGTGCCATGGAGTACGGGCATGCGGAGATGGCCCCCCTGGGCATGGGACGGAACGTGGCCGTTCGCCCTCAGCTTCTCACATTGGCCTAGACCAATCATGAACGAGGTATGACATCTCCGCATCGCCCCTGGTCAGTGAGTTGACGTGACATCACACCCCGACCGCGGGTCGAGCGGACGCCGACCGGGGCCCGAGCCGGCGCCGCCCGCACCCGGCCGCTCAGGCCTGCTTGAGCACCTTCGTCAGCTTCTCGAACCGCAGGTCGGAGCGGAGCGGGATGCCGAACCGCTCGTCGCCGTACGGGAACGGGGTGAAGACGCCGGTCCGGCGGAAGCCGCGCCGCTCGTACCAGGCGATCAGGTCGGCGCGCTGCTCGATCACGCTCATCTCCAGCTCGTCGACGCCCCACTCCTCCCCGGCCAGCCGCTCCGCCTCCGCGAGCACGGCCCGGCCGATGCCGCCGCCCTGCAGACCGGGACGCACCGAGAACATGCCGAAGTAGGCGCGGTCGCCGCGGTGCTCCAACTGGCAGCAGGCCACCAGCTCGCCGTCGCGCTCGGCCAGCAGCAGCACCCCGTCCGCGTGGCCGATCACCTCGGCGACGCCGTCCGCGTCGGTGCGCTGGCCCTCCAGCAGGTCCGCCTCGGTGGTCCAGCCGGCCCGGCTGGCGTCGCCGCGGTAGGCGGACTCGACCAGCTCGACCAGGGCCGGCACGTCGGCGAGGGTGGCGGTGCGGAAGACGGGCCCCGCGGCAGGCCGGGCGGGGCTGGTGGGGATGGTCTCGGACATGTCGGGTCCTCTCCTGCGTGCGGGCGCCGCCCGCCCCTCGTTCCGGGCGGGCGCGGCGCGGGCCGTCCCTGGCGACCGGCCTGCGGGCATCGTGCCACAGGGCCCGGACCGGGCCCCGGGCGCGGGACCTGCGGGAACGGAACGGCCGGCGGCGCCGAACGCCTGGGCGGCGAAGGCCGCCCTGGCCCGCCCTGACGCCGGTGCCCGCCGACGGCTCCGTCCGACACCCCTCACCCGTGTCGGACGGGCTACGCCCGGGCGGTCGGGCTGCGCCGACGCGCGGCGGCCCGGGTGGCTCTGCTTCGATGGGGGCGTCATCACCGCCGCCCGCGAGGAGTAAGACCCTGAGTACGTCGTTCGCCGAGGCCCTGTCCCTCGGACTGCTGGTACTGGTGCTGGTCTGCGCGGTGGTGCGGCCGTGGGGGTGGCCGGAGGCCGTGGTCGCCGTTCCCGCCGCCGGGCTGGTGATCGCCACCGGCGCGATCTCGCCGGCGCACGCGGCGGCCGAGGCCGAGCGTCTGGGGCCGGTGATCGGCTTCCTCGCGGCCGTCCTCGTCCTGGCGCAACTCTGTGACGACGAGGGCCTGTTCCGCGCCTGCGGAGCGTGGATGGCCCGGACCTCCGCCGGGAGCCCGCGGCGGCTGCTGGCGCAGGTGTTCGCGGTCGCGTCCGTGATCACGGCGGTGCTCAGCCTGGACGCCACCGTCGTGCTGCTGACGCCGGTGGTGTTCGTCACCGCCGCCCGGATCGGCGCCCGTCCCAAGCCGCACCTGTACGCCTGCACCCACCTGTCGAACACGGCCTCGCTGCTGCTTCCGGTATCGAACCTGACCAACCTGCTGGCCTTCGCCGCCAGTGGACTGACCTTCACGCGGTTCGCCGCGCTGATGGCGCTCCCGTGGCTGGCGGCCATCGCCGTCGAGTACGTGGTGCTGCGCCGGTTCTTCGCCGCCGACCTGGACGCGGGCGCCCCGGCCGCGGGCGAGACGACCGCACCGGAGATGCCGGTGTTCGCCCTCGTCACCGTGGCCGGCACCCTCGCCGGATTCGTCCTGACCTCCGTGCTCGGTATCGATCCGGCCTGGGCGGCGCTGGCCGGCGCCCTGGTGCTGGCCGCCCGGGCGCTCGCCCGGCACCGCACGACCCCCGCGGCGGTCGTGCGCTCGGCCGCCGTGCCGTTCCTGGCCTTCGTCCTGGCGCTCGGCATCGTGGTCCGGGCCGTCGTCGACAACGGGCTGGCCTCCGCGCTCGGGCACCTCGTCCCCCACGGCACCTCGCTGCCCGCTCTGCTCGGCACGGCCGCGCTGGCGGCGGTGCTGGCCAACGTCATCAACAACCTGCCGGCCACCCTGGTGCTGCTGCCGTTGGCCGCCCCGTCCGGCGCCGGCGCCGTCCTCGCGGTCCTGCTCGGGGTGAACATCGGCCCCAACCTCACCTACGCGGGCTCCCTGGCCACCCTGCTGTGGCGGCGCATCGTCCGTGAGCACGACACCGACATCGGCCTGGGCGAGTTCACCCGGATCGGGCTGCTCGTCGTGCCCGCCGCACTGCTCCTGGCCGTGGTGGCACTGTGGGGATCCCTGCAGATCGTCGGAGCATGAGGAGGATGACCCCGTGACCGTCGTCGTCTGGATCGCCGAGGGCACCTGGCCCGCCTGTGTCGACGCCGTCCGAACACACGCCCCGCGGGGCGCGGAGATCGTGCTGCTGCACGTCAGCGGCCAGGAGGTGGCGGGCGTCGCGCACGGCGCGTTCGCCGGGCTGCTCGGCCGCGGTCACCGCGAGCGGGACCCCGGCAACCGGGTGGAGCGTCTGGCAGCGGCCTCCGGCCGACACCTCCTGGACGCCGCCGCCGACCGCCTCGGCCGCCCGTGTGCACGTGTGGAGCGCACCGGACGGGTCGAACGCGAGGTCGTCGCGGCGGCCGAGGGTGCCGAGCTGCTCGTCCTCGCGCGCGACGGCGACCGCACCCGACTCGGGCCGCACAGTCTCGGCCCGGCGACCCGCTTCGTCGTCGACCACGCGCCCTGTCCCGTCCTGCTGGTCTGGCCGGAACCGGCGCCGGACACCGCCACGATCCCTCCCCCGCCCGACCTGCCGTAGCGGCGCGTCCGGGCGGCGCATGCGACCGGTTGCCGCCGGTCGGCGTCGGTCAGTCGGTGCCGCCGGTCGGCGTCGGTCAGTCGGTGCCGCCGGTCGGCAGCGGCCGGCGCGCGACGGGGATCCGCTCCCCCTCGGCCAGGTGGTCGCGAAGCCCGCGCTCGGTGGTGTTGACGTGCACCAGTGCGGCGGCCCGGGCGAGGTCCGCGTCCCGGGCGACGAGGGCCCGGTGGATCGCCTCGTGCTCGGCGACGGTCCGTCCGGCCGCGTCCGCGTCGGCCAGCCCCCGCCACGCCCGGGCGCTCAGGGTGCGCCCGGAGATCTGCTCCAGCAACGTGGCCGGAGTCTCGTTGCGGGTGGCGCGCACCACCGCCCGGTGGAAGGCCGCGTCGTGCTGGAGCAGCAGGTCCACGTCCTCCCCAGGATCGTGTCCCCCCTGGAGGAGTTCCACCGCACCGCCGATGCCCTCCAGCAGCAGGCCGGGGGCGAGGCCGGTCACGTAGGTGCCGTCGCCGCGCCGGATCTCCAGGACCCTGGCGACGACGAGCGCCTTGACCGCCTTGCGCATCAGGTTCCTGGACAGGCCGAGCTCAGCCGCGAGTTGCTGCTCCGGCGGCAGCTTCGCCCCCGGAGGCAGCTCGCCGTCCCGGATCATCCGGCGGATGCGGGCGATGGCTCTGTCGGTCAGGGACACGGCGCCGACGTAGCAGGTGGTCCCATGTCCAGAAAGGGATTCGATCCCCTCTTCCGGCCGGCCGGTCCGCGCCACCGGGCCGTTCACCGGCCTCGCCCCACATCCCGGGCGGCGAAGGGCGGTTCGGCACGGGATCCATCCCATGGCTGGGTCTGGCCCGGCGGCACGGTGCGGGCACGGCGCCCGGCGATCGGTGACCTTCGACGTGGCATTCGCCCTCCAGCGTCGCTCCAGGGGGAGGTGCACACCCGCGTGGTCGGCGGGTCGTGGCGCACGAACGGTGACGGCGGTGGGACCGTCGGTTCGGGGAACGGGACTGCTGCGGCGGCCGTCCGACGGACGGCGCCCGGGTGGGTTGCGCCCGCGGGACCGGGGCTGTCCCCAGGTAACCCGGGGTGCGCGGGACGCGTCAAGGCACGGGCGAATGTTTCGCCGATTTTTCGGAAACACGAGGGTGGGCGCCGGCAGGGCCGGCCCCGGCTCCGCGCACGCGGAGTCGGGGCCAGGGCCGGGGCCGGGTGGGGCCGGCCGGGGCCGGGTGGGGCCCGCTCAGCCTCCCGGGTTCACCGTCGGGAACAGCTGCGCGAAGGTGTCGAAGGCGGTGGCGATGTCCGCCTCGGCCCAGAACCGGTGGTAGTTGAACACCGGCGCGGCGCCGCCGTCGAGGTAGGCCTGCACCTTGGACCACTGCGGATCCTTGGTGTACCAGGGCCGGATGGACAGGAAGGTGTTGCCGGTCGAGCTGATCCTGGTGCCGTCCGGGTAGGTGCCGGTCCAGCCGGGCGGGACGTACAGGCCCTGGTGGGTGGCCGGCGAGTACGCCTGGGTGAAGCGGCTGTAGTCGGGGCGCGTCTCGGCGGCCGAGTAGCCCAGGCCGTCGGTGTACTTGGCGTGCAGGGTGTCCAGGATGTTCTGCGCGAACTTCCGGGCCGCGCCGTCACCGGACTTGGCAGCGTAGTACGCGAGGGTCTTGGCGAGCGAGCCGGCCACGCCGACGTCGGTGGCGGTGCCGCTCGCGGTGACGTGCAGACCGGTGTTGCCTCCGGGGCTGGTGGCGTTCCAGGTGTCGGGCGCACCGGACCAGCCGAGCTTGTCGGGGGTGGTCAGGGTGCCGGTGGCCTGGTCGGCGCGGGAGACGGACATCGCCCACGGGATCCACTTGTCGAGGATGGCCTTCGCCCGGCCGTCCCCGGTGGCGTAGTAGTACTCGGCGAACCGCTCCATCGACCAGGTCTGGAACCCGAACCACTGGTTGGAGGCCGGGTCGTGGTACTCCGGCTGCCAGTCGTAGTACAGGCCGTAGAAGGTCGGGTCGCCCGCCGGCGGTGCCGCGTCGTCGCCGTAGTTCCCGCCCCAGCTGTTGGTGGCGCCGCCCGCGATGCCGCCCTCGCTGGACTGCAGCCACTGGAAGAACTGGAGCTGCTTGTCGAGGCTGCCCGCCCAGTCGGTGGCACCGCTCGGCGAGAGCGGCTTCAGGCCCGGGTCGTTGGCAAGCGCCCAGGCGGCCATCGGGTTCTGGTAGCCCTGGTGGGCGGCGGAACCCGAGATCCGCCAGGACCAGCCGCCGTCAGCCGCCCCGCCCCAGGCGAAGTACCAGGTCATCAGGCCGAGTTGCTCGTTCGCCTTGGAGGTTCCGCCGGGGCACGTGGTGGAGCCGAGGCAGTTGCCCGCCTGCTTGAAGTACTTGTCGTAGAGCGAGTAGCGCAGGTAGTCGCCCAGTTTGGCGGCCTTGGACAGGGTCGCGGTGATGGCCTCACTCTTGCCCTGCGACTTCGCGAACTGCTCGGCCCAGTAGGCGACCTGGACCAGCCGGGCGTCGGCGTCGGGTGCGTCGGTGTACTTGTACTGCTTGCTGAAGGACCCTCCGCCGTCGTTGAACAGGCTGAGGAAGCCGGAGCCGCTGTTGCCGTACTTGAACAGGTCGCAGTCGGGCTGCGGCAGCGTCTCCCAGACGGACTCCTCCGGGCCGCGCTGGAAGGTGTTGATCAGGCTGGGCTTGCTGGTGCCGTCCTCGCACTGTCCGAAGCCGTACTTGTTGTCGGCGTCCAGCAGCCAGGCCGGGGCGTACACGTCCGGGCTGCCGTAGGCGGTGTTCAGCTCGGCTGACAGCGGGTCGGTGCCGACCGGCACGTTGGCGTTCAGCTTGATCGGGTACTGGTCCGGCTGGGCCTTCTCCGGACCGTACTGGCCGGGCTTGGCCGGGTTGTAGGTGCTCTGGCCGGGCTGCTGGGCGTGGCTGGGGATCAGGTTCGTCTCCAGGCTGGTCCAGGCCTTGTTGAAGTTCGTCCAGTCGCCGGTGACCCGCCCGTAGTCGGCCTCCAGCCACAGCCAGTAGCTGTAGGTCTCGGAGGTGGTCTCGTGGCCGTAGTCGGGTGCCTCCACGATCAGGGTCTCCACCGAGTGGTAGGGGATGCCCTGGGGGCTGAAGTACCCGTTCGCCGGGTTCTTGATCTTGCTGTACAGGTCCAGGAAGTACTGGTCGTAGCCCGAGGTCCTGGCCGCCTCGGTCACGGTGACGGCCGCGGAGCCGAAGCCGGCCGCGGAGGCGGTGAAGGTGGCGGTGCCGCCGACCTGGCTCGCGTCGGTGCCGGCCGCGACGGTGACGGTCTGCGGGACGCTCCAGTTGGCGGGGGTGAAGGTGAGGGCGGCGCCGGAGGTGACGCTCAGGTCCGGGTCGCTGCCCGACCGTGTCGCCGTGACCACGGTGTCGGCGGTCGGCGCCTGGGAGAGCGCGACGGTGAAGGTGCCGGTGCTCCCCTGCTGGACGGCGAGCGAGGCGGGGTTGACCAGGACGCTCGGCCCGGCCACCTTGATCGCGACCGGACTGGAGGTGGTGGTCGCGCCGGCGGCGTCGGTGACGACGGCGGTGATCGAGTAGTCGCCCGCCGCCACGTTCGCCCACCTGACGGTGTACGGCGCGGCGCCGGCGGTGCCGACCAGGGTGTTGCCGCCGGCGGGGGTCGAGGCGTAGAAGTCGACCTTCGAGACGGTGCCGTCGGCGGCGGCCGCGTCGGCGGACAGCGTCACCGTGGAGCCCGGGGTGAACGTCTGCCCGGCGGCCGGAGCGGTGAGCGAGACGGCCGGGGGCCGGTGGGCGCCGCGGCAGGGGGTGTCGTTGACGGTGAAGGCGGTGGGGGCGGTGTTGGTGGCGCTGTAGGTGAAGTTGGCGCTGGTGGTGTAGCCGGCGCCGGGGTTGATGGTGGGGGCGTAGTCGGGGTTGGTGACGGTGACGGTCTGTCCGGTCTGGGTCCAGGTGCCGTTCCAGCCGTTCTGGAGGGTCTGGTTGCCGGAGTAGGAGTAGCGGAGAGTCCAGCCGTTGAGGGGGGTGGTGCCGGTGTCGGTGATGGTGACGTCGGCGGTGAATCCGCTGCCCCAGTCGTTGACGGCGTAGCTCACGCCGCAGGAGAGGCCGGCGGCCGCCGCCGCGGTGGGGACGGCGAGGGCGCCGCACGTGGCGCCGATCAGGGCCAGTGCGGTGGCCGTCGCGGTGATGGTGAGCCGGTTGCCCCTGGCAGGCAGGGCGGTGCGTGGCATGCGCGTCCTCCAGGTGGGTGGGTGCCGCCGCGCGGAGCGGGGGTGCGGCGGACGGAGGTGTTGCGACATCGTGGGGGTGCGGGCCGGGCTTGGGAAGCACCGGCAGGGCGCCGCAGGATCGGCCGGCGGGCCCGGCGGGGCCGGGCCACGGCGGCGACCAGCGCGGACTCCCGCCCCGGGGCGGCGGGCCGCCCGCCGGCGCGGCGTGTAAGTTACAACGTCTTGTGGGAGCGCTCCCGCGACTATTGACGCCGTTTCTCGCGCCCTGGCTTTATGTGAAGGGATCGCCGCGCCCAGAGTGGGCGCGTTCCCACCACTCCTCGCGATCCTGTCAGGAACCCCACCCTTCCGAAAGGACCCGGACGTGCCTCAAACCGTCCTGCGTCGGCTCCGCACGGCAGCGGCCGCCACGCTGTTCGGCGCCACCGGCCTGCTGCCGAGCATCGGCGCCGCCCCCGCACACGCCGCCCCCGCGGCCACCGCCCACGTCGCGAACCCGTTCGCCGGCGCGACCGGCTACCTCAACCCCGACTTCGCGGCCGAGGTCAAGGCCCAGGCCTCCGCCGACGGCGGCACGCTGGGCGGCCTGGAGTCCCAGGTCGCCGCCAACTCCACCGCCGTCTGGATGGACCGCATCGGCGCGATCGCCGGCGACAGCACCCACCTCGGCCTCCGGGCCCATCTGGACCACGCGCTCACCCAGCAGCAGGGGTCCACGCCGGTCGTCTTCCAGGTCGTCGTCTACGACCTACCGGGCCGGGACTGCGCGGCGATCGCCTCCAACGGCGAACTCCCGGCCACGGCAGCCGGGTTGAACACCTACGAAACCCAGTACGTCGACCCGATCGCGGCCGTGCTGGCCGATCCGAAGTACGCCGGCATCCGGATCGCGGCCGTCATCGAGCCGGACTCGCTGCCCAACGCCGTGACCAACCAGTCCAAGCCGGCCTGTGCCACCGCCACCCCGTACTACGAGGCGGGCATCGAGTACACGCTCAACAGGCTGCACGCGATCCCCAACGTGTACAACTACCTGGACATCGGGCACGCGGGCTGGCTCGGCTGGTCCACCAACATGGTTCCGGCGGGCAAGGAGTACGCCAAGGTCGCGCAGGCCACGACGGCCGGGTTCGCCAGCATCGACGGCTTCGTCAGCGACACCGCCAACACCACCCCGCTCACCGAGCCGTTCCTCACCAACCCCGACCTGACGATCGGCGGGCAGCCGCTCAAGTCGGCGAACTTCTACCAGTACAACCCGGTGTTCGACGAGTACCACTACGCCGTGGCGATGTACTCCACCCTCGTCTCCAACGGCTTCCCGAGCAGCATCGGCATGCTGGTCGACACCTCGCGCAACGGCTGGGGCGGCCCGGGTCGGCCCACCGCGCTCAACTCCGCCCCCACCACGGTGGACACGTACGTCGCGGCCAACAAGGTCGACCAGAAGCCCTTCCGCGGCGACTGGTGCAACATCGACGGCGCGGGCATCGGGGAACGCCCGCGCTCCCAGCCGTACGGCACGGGCAGCCCGATCATCGCGTTCCTCTGGGTCAAGCCGCCGGGCGAGTCGGACGGCGACTACCCCGACGCCTCCCACCCCCACGGCGACCCGCACTGCGACCCGGCCGGCACCCAGAGCGACGGCAACGGCAACACCTACCCGACCGACTCCATCCCCGGCAGCAACATCCCTGCCGGACAGTGGTTCCCGGCCCAGTTCCGGCAGCTCGTGCAGAACGCCTACCCGGCGTTCGGCGGCGGCTCCGGCGGCGACACCGGCCCGACCGTCCCCGGCGGACTGGCCGTCACCGGCGCCACCAGCACCAGCGTGTCGCTCAGCTGGACGGCCTCCACCGACCCCGCCGGCGTGACGGGCTACTCGGTGTACCGGAACGGGGCCAAGGTCGCCACCGTGGCCACCACCGGCTACACCGACACCGGGCTCTCCCCCGCCACCGCCTACCAGTACACCGTCACGGCGCAGGACGCGGCCGGCAAGGTGTCCGCCCCCTCCGCCGCGGTGACGGGCACCACGACGTCGAGCGGTGGCGGCGGCAGCAGCGGCTGCACCGCCGGATACGCGGTCGGCAACGACTGGGGCAGCGGCTTCACGGCCGGCGTCACCGTCACCAACACCGGCAGCACGGCGACCAAGTCCTGGACGGTCACCTGGAGCTGGGGCGGCAACCAGCAGATCACCAACAGCTGGAACGCCGCCACCTCCCAGAGCGGCGGCGCGGTGACGGCCACCAGCCAGGCCTACAACGGGGCGCTGGCCGCCAACGGCACCACCACTTTCGGCTTCCAGGCGACGTACTCGGGCGGCAACACCGCTCCGACGCTGAGCTGCACCACGAGCTGACCCGCACCGCGGGTCGACACCGCACCACCGCGAGCTGACCTCATCGGCCGGGGGCGCCCCCCCCGCCCCCCCCCCCCCCCCCCCCGGGGCGGGCCCCCCCCCCCCCCCCACCCCCCCCCCCCCCCCCCCCCCCCCCCCCCCCCCCCCCCCCCCCCCCCCCCCCCCCCCC